>CAJONT010000283.1 GCA_905235975.1 uncultured Prevotella sp. | reverse complement strand
TGGGGCTTCCTCTACCTTTTCAACACGCTGTCGTGGTACATCATCATCCGCAGCGGCAATCCGGAGCAGAAGGTGCGTTTCTCCTGGCTCTACAAAGTCACCGTGTCGGGATTTGCGCTCAACTATGCCACGCCGGGCGGGCTGATGGGCGGCGAGCCCTACCGCATCATGGCGTTGGCACCCTATATCGGCACCGAAAAGGCCTCCGCCTCGGTCATACTCTTCGCCATGACCCACATCTTCAGCCACTTTTGGTTTTGGCTGTTCAGCATCGCGCTCTTCGTGCTCACCCAACCCGTGAGCATCCCCATGGCCCTGCTGCTCAGCGCCACTGGTGCCTTCTGTGTGCTGGCCATCTGGTTTTTCCTCTACGGCTACCGCAAGGGGCTGGCCTTCAAGGCGATGAGCCTGCTCCGCCACATTCCCTTCGTGAAGAAGTGGGCCACCGGCTTCATCGACCGCCACCGCGAAAACCTCGACCAGGTGGACCGGCAGATAGCCGCCCTGCACAACCAGAACCCGAAAACCTTCTTCGCCGCCGTGCTCAGCGAGTTCACCTGCCGCATCTTCGCCGCCCTCGAGGTGTATTTCGTGCTGCGCGTGCTCATGCCCCACGTCTCCTACATCGACTGCATCCTGATACTCGCCTTCACCACCCTCTTTGCCAACATGCTCTTCTTCATGCCGCTGCAACTGGGCGGCCGCGAGGGCGGTTTCCTCATGTCGGTGAAAGGTCTCGCCATGAGCACCGATGCCGCCATCTTGGTGGCTCTCCTCGTGCGCGTGCGCGAACTCATCTGGACAGCCATCGGCCTGCTGCTCATCAAAGTGGGAAAGGACGGAGACATTGTAAAAAAAGAATAAAAAATCTGCCAAAATTGCAGTTTTTCCGGCCGATGTTTGTAATTTTGTCACGCTTATGAAAGGAATAGACCTACAAGCCATAAAAAGGCGCTACAATATTGTGGGCAACTGCGAGGCGCTGAACCACGCCTTGAACATTGCCCTCCAGGTGGCCAATACCGACCTGTCGGTGCTGATTGTGGGCGAAAGCGGCGTGGGCAAAGAAATCATCCCCCGACTCATTCACGACCAGTCGTCGCGCCGTCGCGGCCAATATTTCGCCATCAACTGCGGTTCCATCCCCGAGGGCACCATCGACAGCGAACTCTTCGGCCATGAGAAAGGGTCGTTCACCGACGCCATCACCGAGAGCAAGGGCTATTTCGGCATTGCCGACAAGGGCACCCTGTTTCTCGACGAGGTGGGCGAGCTGCCTATTGCCACACAGGCACGCCTGCTGCGTGTACTTGAGACGGGCGAATACATCCGCGTGGGCGGCCAGGAGGTGCTCAAGACCGATGTGCGCATCGTGGCAGCCACCAATGTGAACATACGCAAGGCCATCAGCGAGGGACGCTTCCGCGAAGACCTCTACTACCGTCTCAACACCATCCCCATCCAGATACCGCCCCTGCGCGACCGCGGCGACGACATCCTGCGACTGTTCCGCCTCTTCGCCATGCAGATAGCCGAGCGCTACCAGCTGCCCCGCATCACGCTGACCGAGGACGCTGAGCGCCTGATGCTGAAATACAAATGGCCGGGCAACGTGCGCCAGCTGAAGAACCTGACGGAGCAGATTTCCGTGCTGAGCGAGGAGCGCACCATCAACGCCGCCATCCTCTCCGAGTTCATCCCCGACGACGGCGACACCACGCTGCCCGCCGTCGTGGCACCCAGCGGCAAGTCGCGCTACGACACCGAACGCGACGTCATCTTCGAGATGCTGCGCCGCATGCAGACCACCATGGAGAACATGGGGCACGAACTGGCCAGCCTGCGCAACCAGATGAACAGCCAGCCGATGCCCAGCTCCGGCACCCTTATCAACAACTACCACAGCTCGCTCAGTCAGCAGCCCGAGATAGAAGAAGCCCAGGTGGTGGAGATAAAAGAAGGGGAAAACGAACCCGAGAGCGACATAAGCCTCAACGAGAACGAAGTAAAGCGGCAGATGACCATCCGCGCACTGGACCGCAACAGCGGCAACCGCGAGAAGGCCGCCGCCGAACTGGGCATCTCCACCCGCACCCTGTACCGAAGGATAAAAGACTATGGCCTGGACCAGAAATAAGATATGTATCCCCTTCATGCTGCTGCTCACCGCAATGGTGTGCGCCTGCAAAGTGTCGTACTCGTTCAACGGAGCCAGTATCGACTACAACGTAACGAAGACCATCCAGATAGAAGATTTCCCCATCCGTACCGCCTATGTGTGGGGACCCATGGAAGCCATCTTCAACAACCAGCTGAAGGACATCTACAACAGCCACACCCACCTGCGGCAGGTAAAGCGCAACGGCGACATGAAAATAGAGGGAGAAATCACCCAGTACAACCAGCGCAACAAGAGTGTGTCGAGCGACGGCTACTCCGCCCAAACCGAACTCACGATGACCGTGAACGTGCGCTTCACCAACAGCAAGAAGCACGAAGAAGACTTCGAGCGGCAGTTCACCGCCAATGCGACGTACGAGACCACGATGTCGCTCAACCAAGTGCAGGAAGACCTCGTGACCCAGATGTCTAAAGAAATAACCGAGCAAATATTCAATGCCACCGTGGCCAACTGGTAACGGCTGTGCTTGATACCAAGATACAATGAACCTGACCTACCTGATAGGGCATCCCGAAGCCCTCAACAAAGAGACGCTCTACGAGCTCCGCTCGCTGCTGGCACGCTATCCCTACTACCAGCCGGCGCGCCTGCTGCTGCTGCGCAACCTCTACCTGCTCCACGACCCCACCTTCGACGAGGAGCTTCGCCGTGCCGCCGTGTATCTCGGCGACCGCCGCGTGCTCTTCGACCTTGTGGAAGCCGCCCACTACGAGCTCCGCCCCCAGCGGCAGCAAGAACAGGCCAGCACCCCGTCGCAACGGTCCGACCGCACCATGTCGCTCATCGACAACTTCCTGGAGTCGCTGCCCGAAGAGGAGCCCCGCAAAGAGAAGCGCAAGCCCACCCCCGCCGATGCCACCGTCGACTATGTGTCGTACCTAATGCAGCTCGACGAGGCCGACGAAGAAGCGCCCGCCGTGCCCGAGATGAACGGCCAGGCACTCATCGACGATTTCCTCACCCAGAAGAAGGGAAAGATACAACTTCAGGAGAAACCCGAATACACCCCCCAGATAGACGAAAAAGAGGGCGACGACGGCATCTTTACCGAGACTTTGGCCCTAATTTACATCAAACAGGGCCGATATTCCAAGGCATTGGAAATTATTAAGCGTTTAAATTTGAATTATCCAAAAAAAAATGCTTACTTTGCAGACCAAATTCGATTTTTAGAAAAAATTATCATAAACAACAATTACAAAAATTAGAGAAATGTACCTGTTATTTGTCATTTTGATTGTCATTGCAGCATTGCTGATGATATTCATCGTGTTGATACAAGAGTCGAAGGGTGGCGGTCTTACCTCCAACTTCCAGAGCGCCAACCAGCTCGCCGGCGTGCGCAAGACCACCGACTTCATCGAGAAAGCCACTTGGGGCTTGGCCATCTCCATGGTCGTGCTTAGCGTGCTGTGCTCCGCAGCAGCTCCGAAGGCCCATGGCGAGGAAAGTGCCGTGGAGAACCAGATTGAAAATCCGCTCACCAACCCCGCTACGCAGCAGAAGTTTGGCGCAAGCCAGCAGCCCGCCGCTCCCGCAGCCGAAGGTGCCGCTCCTGCAGCCGCTCCCGCCGAAGGTGCTGCCCCCGCAGCCCCCGCAGAGCCCGCCGCTCCCGCAGGCAAATAAGTAGCTATTCCACACAACTGCATAGTGGACAGGCTGCCCCCGAAGCAGCCTGTCCACAACTTTTTGTGTGCTGCAGAGAGGCTCCAAAACCCCTGCTCATGCGTTTTTTCAAACATCCGGCATAAAAAAACGGCCGAAAATTTGGCTGTTTCTCAGAAAATGCCTACCTTTGCATCCGCTTTGCTACCCATAGCGGCTACATGGTGCCCGTAGTTCAGCTGGTTAGAATGTCAGATTGTGGTTCTGAAGGTCATCGGTTCGAATCCGATCGGGCACACAGAGACGGAAATCCACTTACAGCGGATTTCCGTCTTTTTTATTGCTCTCCGGTGAACATTCGGTGAAACATCCGTCGGAGCATTCCGGTTTTCCAGTCCTCCAACCGTCGGTTTTTTGCGATTTCTGTGCCCTGACGTTTGAAAAAGCGGCCAAAAGTTTGAAAAAAGGGGCCGCTTCTTGCAAGAATCAATTGTAATAGGTAATTTTGTAGTTGAAATGAATACCGACTACAAGACACAGTGTCTCGACCATAACTCCCCCGCCGTGACGGAAGGGCGGGGAAAGAACATCATACCCGACACCAAGCGCGAACCCCTTTGGCGCGGGTTCCTGCGCAAATTCCAAGACCCCCTCATCGTGGTGCTCTTGGTGGTGTTTTTCCTCTCCCTCGCCATATCCTCCTATGAGATAGAGGTGGCCGGCAAGACGTGGTCCACCCTGATAGAGCCTGCCGGCGTGCTCGTGGCACTGCTGCTTGCCACCGGCGTGGGATTCCTCTTCGAGGTGCGCGCCGAGCGCGAGTTCCGCATGCTCAACCAGCGCAAGGACGAACGCCCGGTGAAAGTGCTGCGCTGGACGGGCGACAGTCGCCCCCGCATCCTGCAAATCAAGAAATGCGACGTGGTGTTGGGCGACGTGGTGAAGCTTGAGAGCGGCGACGAGGTGCCCGCCGACGGCCACCTGCTGCGCGCCCAGTCGCTCCACATCGACGAGAGCGCCTTCACCGGCGAGATGTACACCACCAAGAGCGTCGCCACCGACGCCGACCAGCCCACCGACACTGCCTATCCGCGCGACTTCCTGCTCCGCAGCAGCACCGTGATAGAAGGCAACTGCCTGTACCGTGTGAGCGCCATCGGTCCCGACACCGAGGAAGGGCGCGGTGCCCGCATCCTGAACGAGGAGCAGACCGTGCGTACCCCGCTCAACCGCCAGCTCGACCACCTGAGCAGCTGGATCACCAGGGCGAGCTATATCGTGGCCACCCTCATCGTGGTGGGCAGGATGGCCTACTACTTCTTCTTCGACGGCAACGTCGCCAACAACCTCGACACCCTTGAGGTGTTCGAGTTCCTGCTCGACAGCATCCTCATCGCCGTGACCCTCATCGTGGTGGCGGTGCCCGAGGGCCTCCCGCTCAGCGTCACGCTCAGCTTAGCCCTCAGCATGCGCAAGATGCTCCGTGAGAACAACCTTGTGCGCAAGCTGCACGCCTGCGAGACGATGGGTGCCACCACTGTCATCTGCACCGACAAGACGGGCACACTCACCATGAACAAGCTGGAAGTGACCGAGTCGCTCCTCTTCGGCGATCGTGGGCAGTTGGTGCGCGGCATCGCCGTCAATTCCACCGCCGACCTGAGCCGCGCCGACGACGGCACGCTCGAAACCGTGGGCAACCCCACCGAGGGTGCCCTGCTACGATGGATAGCAAGGGAAGACCATGCCGACTACCGCCTGCTGCGCGAAGAAAACCCCGTGGTGGAGCAAGTGCCCTTCACCACCGAGACCAAATACATGACCACCATCGCCACCGACGCTGAGGGCCGCCGGTGGAAATATGTGAAAGGTGCCCCCGAAATCGTGCTGGCGCAGTGCGACGGCATCGCCGGCGGACACACCGCCGACGAACTGAAGCAGGCCCTCACCCGCGCCCAGGGCATCGGACGCCGCACCTTGGGCTTCGCCTGCCAGCAACTCGACGACGATCACCCCACCCCGCTCCTCTTCACCGGTTTCGTGGGCATGGCCGACCCCGTACGCAGCGACGTGCGCGAGGCCATCGACACCTGCCGCACCGCCGGCGTGCGCGTGATTATGGTAACGGGCGACGTAGCCCTCACCGCCAACGAGATTGCACGCGAGTCGGGCATCATGACCGCCGACGAACCCGTACAGGAAATCACGGGCGAGACCTTCTCCGCGATGAGCGACGAAGCGCTGAAGCGCGACGTGCTCCCCACGCTGAAGGTGCTTTCGCGCGCCCGTCCCACTGACAAGGTGCGCCTGGTGAGCCTGTTACAAGACTTAGGACAGGTGGTGGCAGTGACGGGCGACGGCACCAACGACGCCCTTGCGCTGAAGAAAGCACAGGTGGGCCTTTCCATGGGCGACGGCACGTCGCGTGCCAAGGAAGCCAGCGACATCACCATCATCGACAATTCGTTTGCCAGCATCAACAAGGCCATCATGTGGGGCCGATCGCTCTACAAGAACATCAAGCGGTTCCTGCTCTTCCAGATGACCATCAACATCTGCGCCTGCCTCATCGTGCTGGCGGGCGCCTTCATCGGCCTCGACTCCCCGCTCAACGTGACGCAGATGCTATGGGTGAACCTCATTATGGATACCTTTGCCGCCATGGCCCTCTCCTCGCTGCCTCCCTCCAAGAGTGTGATGCACGAACGTCCGCGCCATCCCGAGAGCCATATCCTCGACCGCGCCATGGTGCACACGATGGTGGTTTCAGGCCTGCTCTTCTTCGTGTTCCTCTTCGGTCTGTGGCAACTCCTCTGGCACACCAATGCCAGTGCCGCCACCGGCGGTGCTGTGGGTCTTTTCAGCGGCGAGTCGCTGCAACACTTCCTCTCGCAGATACTCGATTTCCACCGCAGCAAGCCCCACATGAGCACCTACGAGCTGAGCCTCTTCTTCACCTTCTTTGTGATGATACAGTTCTGGAACCTCTTCAATGCCAAGTACTTCCAGACGGGCCGCAGTCTGATGGCCGACCTCATCGCCGCCGCCCTACGCCGCCGCAGCCTCAAGAAGTCCTACAGCTTAGGCTTCCTGTTCATCATGCTGGTGGTGCTGCTGGGCCAAGTGTTCATCGTGCAGGTGGCAGGCGGCATGTTCGGTGTCGAGCCGCTCCCGTTGCGCGACTGGTGCTTCATCATCCTCACCACCTCGCTTGTGCTCATCGTGCCCGACATCTACCGCACCATTTCCTTCTACCTGAAGCGCCGCACCCGTCTGTCAGCAATAGCGGCCTGAAGGGCTGGCACGCTCATAGCCCAGGGCAAACACCCTGGGTAAAAAAACGCCCCTTAGCGCAATTGCGCCAAGAGGCTGTCTATCTGCTGATTGAGCGGTTCCTTGCCGTCGTTCACAATCACGAAATGGCTTCTGCGTGCCACCTCCTCCTGTGGCCACTGTTTCTCCATCCACTGCAACACCTTCTCACGGGGCAGGTTGTCGCGTGCCATGACGCGTGCGATGCGCACCTCCTGGGGAGCCGCCACGCACACCACCCTGTCGACATACCTGTCGAAACCGCTCTCGAAGAGGATGGCACACTCCATCCACTCGTATCCTGAAGCCATGAAGTCATCGCCCACGGCAGGATGCACGATGGCGTTCACCTGCGCCGTATGCGCCTCGTTCTGCAGCATGAAGCGTGCCATGCGCGCCTTGTCCAATCGGCCGTCCACATACAGGTCTTGCCCCACCAACTGCATGAGTCTTTCCTTCAGCGCCTCGTCGTGCCGCATCAGTCGTTTGGCGGCGGCATCGCAGTCGTAAATCGCTATGCCTCTCTCCTCGAGCAGTCGGCACACGAACGACTTGCCGCTCCCTATCCCTCCGGTAAGTGCGATTCTCATATCAAACAAAAAATACCGTTAATTTTTCTCCACGAGGAAGCCCACCTTCTTCACCTCCAGTCTGGGGTTGATGACCCATGCCGGCGCCTCGCTCACGACGATGTCGGTGACCGAGTCGTTGAGCAGCCTCTCCGGGTTGATGGTGGGTTTCACCACGAAGCCCACGTTTTTGGCATCTTTCTTCCTGGACACCGGCACGGCATACCTCACCACCACTGACGGCGGGAAAGTTCTGATTATCAAGTTTTCCCCCACATTGGGCATCGAAATCCTCACCTTCATGGTATCCTCGGTGAGCAAGTCGGTTTGCGCCTTTATGGTGACGGTGTTGGGTACGTATTTTACGCCCGCCTTGTACGACATCCTCACCTTTTTCTCATTGCCCTCTGTGCTTTCGTCGAGCGAGAAGTATTTGATGTCGACTACATTGATAGATGCTGCGAGGGGATGAATGGCATACACCGTCACCGAATCGGGCTCCACCTTGGTTTTCATCAGGAAGTAGTGTTCCTTGGGGGTGATGACAGGGTCGACGAGCCGCACCGGTACCTTGATACCCTCAGCCTTGGTGAAATAGATTTTCAGTTCCTTCGGTTTCACGTCGGTCACCTTCACGCTGCCCACCTTTTTCCTCACAGTGGCCAGGAGTTCGTTCTCCGTCAGCGTGGCAACCCCTTGGTCCGGGTCGGCTTTCTTCACCAGTTCGCTGAAGTTCACGGTGGCCTCGCTGTCTTTCATGTTGCGTGCGGTGCTGAACAGCGAAATGCCCTGTGCACTGACGGTCACGTTCACATTCATCACCTCATCGCTGATGAGGTGATAGCCGTTGGGCACATTGGTCACGGTGACGGGCACCACCACCTCTTTGGTGATGATGTCGTTGAGCGTGAGCATCATCCAAAAGAACCCGCTGAGTAGGAAGCAAAAGACAAAAGTAAAGAACTTCCTGTTGAAAATCACCAGGAAGCGCTTTAAGAATTGCGTTAAGCCACTCATGCTTTACGTCGGTTAGTGAAGAAGAGGAGCGTGTGGTTTCCTCCTTATTTTGCAGCCGGATTGGCGGCATTGGCATCGGCATAGACATAGTTTCTGTCTACTTCCACGACCACGCCCTTGGCGATTTCGACACCGATTTTACCTGTCTCGATGCTGATATTCTTCACCACGCCATATATACCTCCGCCGATGACCACCTTAGTGCCCACCTGCAGCGCATTTTGGAATTGCCTTATCTCTTTCTGTTTTTTGGTTTGAGGGCGAATCATGAAGAACCACATGATGGCAAAGAGGAGCACCATCATGATGAGCATCGACATTCCGCCTCCACCGCCGCCGTTGGCAGCCTGTAAAAGAATTCTAATCATACTAGTTTTTTCCTTTCTTAAGAATTATTTATTAATGTATTTGTCAGTTGTCGTTTTCATCTGCCC
>CAJONT010000282.1 GCA_905235975.1 uncultured Prevotella sp. | reverse complement strand
TACCCAGGGCGATGCCCTGGGCTTAGAGTTAATGCCCTTTCAGGGCACATTGCGATGAACAGGGCACATTGCGATAAACTTGCGAAATAGGATAAAGCACACACACTTTAGATAGAGAATGAATCAAAAACTTGCCGATGTCGGCAAAAATACCTTTCTTTGTAGCAGATTTAACATGATTTCTTGCCGATATGAATTACATATCTGTCAGACAGTATGCCGAAAAATATGGCATCAGCGAGCGCACCGCCCGCAACTACTGTGCCGAAGGGAAAATAGATGGAGCCTTCGTAATAATTTCTTCCGAAAATAGTTGATTTCTGAGATTTTATACTTATTTTTGCTATGCCAACGACGATTTTGCTTGTTTCGTTTCACAACCCTAAGACAAGCATAAATTCTGACATGGTAAAAAACCTTGGCTATATCGAGATATAAGGTGGGTTCTATTCATTATGTCGACCGAAACGAAACCGATGGAACACTGCCTTCAAAATTTTCAGAATTAATAGAACACACCATAAGAACCTAATTAACAAAATACGAAGCGATGAAGACTTTTACACAAAGGGTGATGGCCGCCACCCTGCAATTAGCACTGTTCGTTGTGCCGGGGCTGCTGCCTGCAACGGCTATAGCACAAATCGTACCTGAACTGAAAACCAACAACACGAAGGTGGACGACACCTTCAAACTGTCGGTCGAGATTCTCTACAGAAACACGCAAGACAACCTGATTAAGGCTGGCGGAGAATACGGCGGGGAGTGGACACGCGACTGCAGCATCAACGCATGGAACGCTGCCTCGCTGCTCGAACCGGCAAGCGCGGAAAACTCGCTCTGGAGCGTGACAACCGACAACCGCACCTACATCGGTCACCAGTACTGGGACCAGATTATCTGGGTGACAGGGGCTTACGACTACTACGAGAAGAGCGGCAGCCGCACTTTCCTCAACCAGGCCTACACCACATCGAAGAATTCGATGACGAAACTCGAAAATGAACAGTTCGACAGCAACTACGGACTCTTCAAGGGGCCATCCGTGTTCAACGACGGCATCGCGGGTTACGAAGTGCCTATCTACGACCCTGACCTCGACAGCCACTCCTATGTGCTCGACCACCATGCAAGCAATATCAAATGCCTCAGCACCAACGCCATCTATTACAACGCCTACCTCTTGCTGGCCAAAATGGCCAACTTCAAGGGTGACACGAATGCAGAAAAGAGCTGGCTCAAAAAGGCTGCCAACCTCAAGGCCAGCATCCGCCAACACCTCTTCAACGGCAGCGACAAACTCTACTACCTGATCGACCAGAACGATGACGTACACGATTTCCAGGAGTCTCTCGGCATTGCCTACGCCGTGCTCTTCGGCATCGTCAGCCACGAAGAGGCCAAGCGTATCATCGACGGCTGCTACAAGGGCCGTTGGGGTACCCCGACCATCTATCCTCACTTCAATCGCTTCGACGACACGCATCCCGGACGCCACAACCAGATTGTCTGGCCCTTCGTGAGCGCCTTCCTCGGATCCGCAGCCAGTGAGGCGGGGTGCAGCGACCGCTTGGGCTACGAACTAAAATCGCTTTCCACACTCTGCCAGGGCGGCAGAAGTACGCATGACGGAAGTCAGACATTCTACGAAATCTACAACGAGACCAACGGCTTGCCCGATGGCGGATGGCAGTGCAGCTACCACTGGGGGTCGGTATATGACCAGACTTGGTCGGCCACAGGCTTCATACGGCTCATCCTCACCGACCTCGTGGGTATGCGCTTCACACCGGAAGGCCTGACCTTCGAGCCTAACATCAACATTATGAATGGGTTCGAGTTCCAGGAGGTCAAGAACGTGACCTATCGTGGCGGCCTGTTGGACATCAGCGTTTCCGGCTCGGGCGACAAACTGGTGGCCGTGAAGGTCGACGGCGTAGAGCAGCTGCCGGTCACACCCATTGCACCGAGGGAAGGCAAAAGAACCGTTGAACTGGTCTTAGGCAGCGACCTCGACCTCACGGCGAAATATCAGCAGGCTGACCTGGAACTGAAGCAGGGCGCCTGGGATTCTTCCAAATCCTTTGCAGAAGGAACGGACGATGCCGAAGGCATTGCGGCTTCGAAGGTGTTCAGCAGAGACGACCTGCCTACTGGCTCGCTCATTCGTGTGGACGAGGGCTACCTCTATCGCCCCGAAGGATGGGAGAGCGACGTGAGCACCACCGACCCGCGTCCGGATACCGATTATCATAGCGTGGCCGTCACCGACGGATGGTGGTCGTATTACAGCTACAGAGGCTTCAACGTGGAAAAAGCCGACGCAAGCACCCTGAGCACCGACGAGGCCAACGCCCACTTCAGCATCTTCCTGCCGAAGGTGCTTGGAAATGGCGGCGACTTCACCATCGTCAACAAAAACAGCGGAAGGCCCTTGGCCAAACGCAACGACAATGCTTCCATCATCCAGGACAGTGAAGCTGCATCAACGGTGTGGACCGTCGAGTATGACGGCAACGGATACTACTACATCATCGACAAAGAGAGCGGATTGGCTCTCCAGATGCCCGATGGCAGCAACAAGCAGAACGTAAGGCCGACATTGACGGAGCGCAGCGACGACAGAAACCAGCTGTGGAACATCATTGAACTGAGCGAAGGCTTGTACCGCATCGCTCCCAAATGTGCGCCGCAGATGGCTCTCTGCATTAACGGCTCGTCAAAGAACAACGGGGCATACGTCGTGCAGCGAACCTACGATGCCGGCGACAGTCAGAAGTGGCTTTTCACCTCCCTTCCTCCCTCCGGCATCCGTCAGACTGACGCAGAAACGAATGAAAACGGTGCTCTTTACGACATCAGCGGTCGGAAAATCCCTTCCGTAAAGACGAAGGGCATCTATATCTATCAAAAACGAAAGTTCATTAAGAAGTAAAGGTTGCCCCATCCCCACAAAAGAATCTGTATCAACCCCTCATCCCCACTGCACATCAGCTCCCCCTCTAAGATTAGAGGGGGCAAGGGGGCGTTGACCTCCCCACCTCAAAAATCCCGATTTATCTGTTCCTATTCACCGCGATGCAC
>CAJONT010000281.1 GCA_905235975.1 uncultured Prevotella sp. | reverse complement strand
TGTCTGGTTCTTAAAATCGTCAATCAGTCTATTTACATTCCGCATAATCAACATAATTCATATCACGCATCAATAAACAATGTATAACCCCCTGTGGTTGGGGCACAAGAGTAAATAGGCAGGCACAAAGATGCCAGCCTACAGCATATATAGAGTATTTCTTATGGAATTACTCTATCACAAAACCCTCGACACTTGTAGCAATATGTCAAAGAACACAACGAACGACAAGATACAATTCTCACGTCGATTCACAGACTTGTTTTCAACTTTGTCTTAGAACCGCTCGACATCTGCCCGTTGTCATTGTCTTTTCGTTCATTTTTTCTTGCTACAATTTATTAATTTGTGATAGAATTAAAGTTTTCGGCTACAAAACTACAAATATTTCTATGAAATACAAAAAAATGACGGTGTTTTTTTGAGTTTTGAAAGTTAAAACACCGTATAGGCTGCCTCGAACTCTTCAGGCGTGAGGAGGCAAAAGTCGTCATACGACATCTTCATCCGCCCCATGGCCACACCAAGAAGCTCACAAAGGCTTAGGGGCTTTTTTTTCGCGCCCGCCTCGCCTTGACTGGCATCCGCCCACTCTTGCATCCGTTCGGGATCGATAGCGTCGGCGAAGTCCATGAGGGTGTAGCCGAACTCTATGCCGTCGGCCTTGCAAGCACTGGCCACGCAGCACCAGAGGAACGTACACACATCTGAAAGGGCACCTGCATCCATTTCGGTAACCTCCCTGCCCGTCTCATGCTTGAAGCGAAGCATAGCCCCCATAGTCTGCCTACAGGGGTATGCCTTGCCGTTGATGATGATTTCAATCTTCTTTGCCATGAGGGGTGGGTTTATCACTCGTCATCCTTGCCGGGGTAGATTTCGGGCTCGCCGTCGTTCTCCAGGCTGATGGAGTACGTTGCATCGTCCTGTGCAGGGCTTACCTCCTCGATCGAGGCGATGATGAAATTACCCTTGATGTTAATGTCGTTGTCGGACAGATTTACCGTACCATCCTGGCCATTACATTTATCTTGATGCAAAATTGAAAGCCAGCACACCATGAAGAATGTGATTTCTTGACCAAAACGGCGGCCGGAAGGAATGATAGAGATAGTTTAAGGGGGAGGCGGAAGAATAATAGGTCAAAAAGTTTGCGAATTGAAAAAGATTATCTAACTTAGCGGCTTGAAATCCCGATTATCGGTGTTTATAGGCACAAAGACCGTTTTTAGAAGAAAATTACGTTAAATACAATGAAAAAGCAGAACAATTTCAAACTTCGCTTTGCCCTTAGTGTGTTTGCCGTTATGACGGCGATGGTTGTCACTTTTGCACAAGAAGCCACCCGTACGGATGCACTTGAAGCCTCGGCATGGCAACAGTCCAAATGGATTTCCGTGGTCAACGCCCCGGTGGTGACGGGCAAGGTGAATGGCGAAAACCTGCGTGCCGCCGACGGAGCCAACTGGTTTCTCTCCACGGTGAAGAACGAGCACAAAGTGGTGTCCGCCAAATGGATGACCACCGCCCTCGGCGTATTCCAGCTCTTTGTGAACGGCAAACCCGTGGGCGAAGAAGTGCTGAAACCCGGCTTCACCCATCCCCAGAAGACCAGGCGCTCGTTCACTTACGACGTGACCGCCTTGTTCAACTGCAAGGCGAAAGCACAAAACACGCTTTCCGCACAGGTGACCCCCGGTTGGTGGGCCGACAAGATTGTCACCCCTGGCGGGCATGAAGGCATGGTAGGCAAGAAATGTGCTTTCCGCGGAGTGCTCCAACTGACTTATTCTAACGGAAAGACCCAACTCTTCGGCACCGACCTGACCAATTGGAAAGCCGGTATAGCCGGTGGCGTGCAACACGCCGGCATCTTCGACGGCGAAGAATATGATGCCCGCCAAGCACCCGGTTTCAAGACCCCAGAGAAGTTGACCACCCCGGAAGAGAACACAGAGTTTGCCGGTGAGATACTGCCCTCCGACGGTGCCGAAGTATACCTCCGTCCCGACCTCGCACTCACACCTATGGCAGCATTCGCCTGGAAGGGTGTAAAGAACGTGAGAGAAGGTGAGTATGGAGAAGTGGAAATCGTCAAGGCCTTTGCATCCGGCGAGGAATTGGTTGTAAAGCCCGGAGAGACACTCGTAGTGGACTTCGGTCAGAATGCTGCCGCCGTACCCTCCTTTGTGTTCAAAGCCAAGGAAGGCACCGTGCTCACCTGCCTTCCCTCCGAGTTGCTGAACGACGGCAACGGTGCCAAGAGCCGCGGCATGGACGGTCCCCAGGGCAGCACACACCGTAAGAACCTGCGAATAGGCGACCATGGCATCAGATGCCTCTACACCTTCGGCCCAGACAACGACTATGTAGCCTACCAGCCCAGCTGCACCTTCTTCGGCTACCGCTTTGTCTCCATCACCGCCACCAACGAAGTGCACATCAAGTCGCTGAAGTCTGTGCCCGTGACCTCTATCTCCGCCCCACTTGAAACAGGGACACTGAAGACCGGCCACAAATTGATTAACAAACTCATATCGAACACCATTTGGGGGCAGCGTTCCAACTACCTCTCCGTGCCCACCGACTGTCCACAGCGCGACGAGCGTTTGGGCTGGACTGCCGACACACAGGTGTTCACAGAAACAGGCACTTTCTTTGCCAATACCGACAAATTCTTCCACAAGTGGATGCGCGACATGCGCGACACCCAAAGTCCGACCGGCGGATTCCCCGGTGTGGCACCCCTTGCCCAATACGGCGGCGAGTACATGCGTTTAGGATGGGCTGATGCCGGCATCATCGTGCCCTGGACGATATGGAAGCAATATGCCGACAAGCAAATCGTAGAAGAGAACTGGGAAGCGATGGCTCTCTTCATGGACCACATAAACAGCGCCCACTACGACCATGTGGCACTGGCTGTAGAGAACGGCAACTACCAGTGGGCCGACTGGCTCAGCTGCGAGGCCCTTGAGAGTTGCACCGGCCTTGCCTTCGACAATGGTCCCAAGCCCGACGCCCTCACCTACTGGAGCTATCTCGGTGCCAGCTACTGGGCCATCGATGCCGGCATGATGGCCGACATGGCACGGTCCACGGGCCGCAACGCCACGGTCTACGAACAAATGGAAGCAGAAGCCAAAGCCTATCTGCGCGACAATTTCCTCAATGCCGACGGCACCTTCAAGACTGAGATACTGAACACCATGCAGACCCCTGCCCTCTTCGCCCTCAAGAACCAGCTGTTGGAAGGCGAGGCACTCGAAAACATGAAAGCGCGCCTGCGTGACAATTTCCTGCATCATGAGAACTGCCTTCAGACCGGTTTCCTCGGCACCTCCATCCTGATGTCGACGCTGACGGAGAACGGCATGGAAGATATTGCCTACGAACTGCTCTTCCAGCGCAACTACCCCAGCTGGCTCTACTCCATCGACAACGGCGCCACCACCATTTGGGAGCGGTGGAACAGCTACACCATGCAAAACGGTCTCGGTCCGAGCGGCATGAACAGTTTCAACCACTACGCCTACGGCAGTGTGTGCAAATGGATATGGGAAACAGCCGCCGGCATCGCCTCCGACCGCACCCAGCCCGGTTTCAAGCACATCATTTTGCGTCCCATCCCTGACAAGCGTCTCGGCTATGTAGAAGCTGAATACAATTCCGCCGCCGGTGTCATCAAGAGTTCCTGGCGCTATGTGGGATCCCTCTGGGTGTGGGATTTCACCATACCCGAAGGAGCCACTGCCACCGTCACGCTGCCTGGAGAGCATACCACGAAAGAATATAGCAGCGGAACCTATCGAATCAAGAAAGCCATTCAATAATTGCGGCGGGGAAATACATGGGCGGCGGCGTTACGCACCGGGCAATCTCACCAAGCGGAACCAGTCGCGCAACACCCCTTTGTAGCGGTTCTGTGAATCGGCGATGAGCAGCAGCCAACCCTTTGCCGGCACACACATCCCCTCAAAATTGGCGAGATTCTGCCTGAGGAGATTGATGCGTGTGGTAAATTCGGTGACGAGGTGTTTTTCCAACTGTCCTTCCTGAACGGGGAAAACCCTGTAGAGGCGAACCACCGCCTTTGTCCCAATCTTCTTTTTAGGGGAACAGAGCTGCCTCTCGAGCACCAGCAAACTTCCGTCGCCGAGGGCACACAATTCCGCCACCCCATAGACAATGTTTGCCTTCCCGGCAGGCGGTGTGTCGAGAGGATAGAAATATTGGGCTGCAGGCTGCAGGTCGTCGCCAAACGCCAAGATGCGCAGCAAGCTGTCGCCAGGCAAAGGATGCTCTGTAGTGGTGTAAAAACGATGGGCAGCCGCATCGTAGGTAAGCGACTCCAGACCGTAGTTGTGCGTCGCCTTTTTTACCTGCTCAGGCAAGAGTAGCTTCCTTCCCGTGCGCCGTCCGTCGAGCGCATACTCAAACACCTCATTGTCGGCTTCACCACTAACAAACAACGTGCGAGCAGAAGGCAAAAAGGCAATGCCCTCCATATCGCGGTTTTTCTCCCCACTGGAACGGTAGCCTTCGTTAACTACCTCTGTGATGCGTCCGCGCACCGTATCCAAGCGGATGCGAAAAACATAGAAGCCGTCGGTCTCTGCTTTGTCGCTCACCACCGCATAACGGTCGTCGCCCAAGGGCGTGATGCCACTGTAGTTGCCCGGCGGAATCTGCTTCTGAAACTTCTGCATCTTGCAAAGCGAGACCTGCGAAAAGCCCTGGGCAGGAAAGGCAAGCAGCAAGAGCATGCCCAAGAAAGCTTTTATCGTAACATGCCACATATATGGTGTGTTCTATTGGTTGGCCACGTCATCGGCCACTATCTGCGGACCACGCACCAAGTCAGCCTCTGCGATGCCTTCTACGATTTCGATGTTGACGCCATCGCTGAGGCCTGTTTTTACATATTTGCGTTCATAAGACTTCTCCTTCCCCTCGTTGTTAATGACATAGACAAAGGTGGAATCGTTGCTGAACTCGATGGCACTCTCAGGAATGGTGAGCACGTGAGGAGCCTTGTCGAGCACAATTTCGGCATTGGCACTATAGCCCGACCTGATTTTGCTGTCTTGAATGACGCGTACAGCCGCTTTGATTTCAAACTGGTTGGCACCGTTGTTTTCTACCGCCTTCGGCGAGATGTATTCGAGAATCGCTTCGAAGTTCAAATCCTGCAAAGCCCCAATGGTGATTTTCATGGGCATACCCACCACGAGTTTACCCACCTCCGTCTCATCGATGTTGCCACGGAAGATAAGGTCGTTCATATTGGCGACACTGGCTATGGTAGTACCGTCATTGAACGTGTTGGAATTGATGACCGAGTTGCCCACCTTCACCGGCACATCGAGGATTACCCCCGACACCGTACTCCTTACGAGCGTGGAACTGGCATTGGCATTGCTCTTGGACACACCGTCGCGCACCACCTGAAGGGCATCTTCAGCTGCTATTTTCTCCTCGCCCGCCTGTTTGAGCGTCTGCTGCGTCTTGTCGAATTCGTCGGCACTGATCAGCTCCTTCTTATAGAGTTCCTCCACGCGTGCGAAGTCTATCTGCGCCTGTTTCAGGTTGATGTTGGCCAGCCGCACCCTGCTTTCCGCCGAACTGAGCTGACTCATATCGGGAATGACCTTCACCTTGGCAATCACATCGCCCGCGTTGACATAATCGCCCGGCTCCTTGAGCAGTTCGGTGATGATGCCCGAGATTTGCGGTTTCACGTTGACCTCGTTGCGAGGCTCTATCTTACCTGTGACGATGGTGGACCGAATCACGTCGTTGACCACTGGTTTGAACTCATTGTAAACCACGGGTTGAGGCTGTGACTTCTTCCAGAGAAAGACGAACGTTCCGAGGAAGATACAGGCGATAAGCAGCGCCACCAATAATTTTCTATATTTCTTCATTGTCACTTGATATATAAAAGGTGTGTTCTATTCAGTTTCATTCATCTCTCATGGCATCGACGGGTTTGATGGCCATGGCACGTGCCGCCGGAGCAAGACCTGCGAGCACCCCCATCACACTGATGAGCAGTGCTGCTCCCACCGCCGTCCAGAATCCCACCTGGAAATGTGCTTTCAGGATACCGTCCTCCGTATTGCCCAATTCGAGCATCTGCAGAATCATGACAGCGAAGAGGATGCCGCTCATGCCCGCCACCATGGTAAGCACGATGCTTTCTGATATGATTTGTGTGAGGATGTTCTGCGGTTTGGCACCGATGGCCCTTCGTATGCCAATTTCGGTGGTACGCTCCTTCACCGTGACCATCATGATGTTCGACACCCCGATGGCACCTGCCAGCAAGGTTCCCACTCCCACTAACCAGATGAGGAAGTTGACCCCCTTGAACAGATTGTCGAGCAGTTGGAAGAGCACCTCTGTGTTGAACACCATGACAGCCCGTTCGTCGGTGGAGTCGACGGTGTGCGCCCTTGCTATGATGGAGCGTATGCGCGGCGACAGGGTGCTCATGACCACCCCGGGACGTCCCGTTAGCGCGATGACGTCGACCTTGTTACCCATATTGTAGATGTCCCTGACGAGCGAGAGGGGCAAGGTGACCTGTTCGTCGGCCCTGCCGTTGATGGAGATGTTGTTGTTGGAATAGTCGACGCCTACCACCTGATAGAAAGTAGAGTCGACGCGTATGGACTTGCCGCAGGGGTCACCCCCTTCGCGAAACAGTTCCTTGTAGACCGTTTTTCCAATGACACACACCTTGCGGTGGAGTTTTATGTCCATATCGTTGAGGTAACGCCCGTAATACAATTGCGGCGTATTGATTCTCGCATAGTCGGGTGTGACCCCCTGTACGTTGACGTTGCTCTTCTGTTCACTGTGATATGCGATGCTTGAGGAGGAACCCAGTGAAGAAGCGAAGAGCACGGGTGCCACCACATCCAGTTCAGGCACGCCCCTTTTGAGGCGTTCGATATCATTGCTGTCCATGTTCCACAAACGCCCTTTTCTGAATCCCTTGTAAGGTTTGGAGGTCTGCTGTGCCCACACCATAGCCGAGTTGGTGGCGAAGCCCTCGAAATTGGAATTGAGCAACTCTCTGAGTCCTTTTCCGCCCCCGATAAGAGCGATGAGCATGAAGACGCCCCAAAACACGCCGAAGCCGGTAAGGAACGACCTGCTCTTGTTGCGTGTGAGCGTGTCGACGATTTCTCGGTAGCTGTCCAGATCGAATCTCATAGTTTCACATTTTCGTTTGTCAGTCGGCGCGCAGCGCCTCAATGGGTCTTATCCTCGAAGCCTTCAATGCCGGCACCAGTCCTGCTATCGTCCCCGCAATAATCATAACCGCCGTAGCCTCTAAGCACACATCGAGTCCCACGGTGGGGTCGATAAACATCGTAGTCTTGAAGAGTCCGGTGTCGATGACATTGTGTCCCAGCGTGGCATCCATGTATTCGTTGGCGAGCACGCCGAGGAACATGCCGAGATAACCGAAGACGGTTGTGATGATTACGCTTTCCACGATGATGAGTCTTAGGATGGACCACGGTTTGGCACCTATGGCCTTACGGATGCCGAATTCGTGCGTCCGTTCCTTTACGGTGATGAGCATGATGTTCGACACGCCCACGATGCCGCTGAGCAAGGTGAAGAGCCCCACTATCCACAGCGCCGTGTGTATGATGTTGATACCCTTTTCCATCTGAAGGCTCTGGGTGTATCGGTTCCAGAGATGCACGGCGCTCTCATCCTCGGGATGCGCCTGATGGCTCATGTTTATGCGTCGGCGGTAGGCTTTCTCAAAGTCGGCATTCTGCTCTTCGGTGGTAAGGCCGTGGAAGTTGAACTCTATCCTACCGGCATCATCGCCCATGTCGTAGATCATCTTCAGTGTACTGTACGACATGAACGCATCGGCCTGTCCGTTCTCCTGGTCTTTGTATATGCCCACCACTCTGAAGGCGAAAGCCCCCACATTGACATATTTACCCACAAGCGAAGGGATGTCGTTGGTCAGCTCTTCAGCCTGTTTGTTGCTCAAGACCAGCACCTTCCGTTTGTCTCTCAAATCGATTTCGTTGATGAAGCGTCCGTAGAGCATTTCCACCTTGTCGATTTTGGTGTGGTTGGGATAGACCCCTAAGAGCGTAGTACTGATGTACTGTTCGCCAATATTGATTGTGGCTCCCCACTGCATGAGTTGGGCACCCACGTCGTCCACATTCGTCTTGAAATCATGCTGTGTGGTCTGTACATCCCTGTCTTTCAGCGAGATGGCGCGTCCTTCCTTCATACCCTGATACGGTTTCGTGGTGACGCCTCCGAAGACTACAATAGAATTGGACAGGAAACGTTGCGACTGTTTGATTTGCGCGTTGATGAGACCGTTGCCTGCACCTAAAAGCACGATAAGCATGAAGATACCCCATGCTACAGCAAACCCCGTGAGCGCCGTACGCAATTTGTTGCGTGTGGCAGTGCTCCATATCTCAATCAACACATCACGCATATCCCTACTTCATTATTCCTTCCATACCGAAGGGTGATGCCTGATGGTCGAAATTCTCATCTATCTGTCCGATGACCCCATCCTTTATGTGTACGATTTTGTTGGTTTCATTGGCCACCCCGCTCTCGTGTGTCACCACGACGATGGTCATGCCCTCATCACTGTTGAGCGATTTGAGGAGCTGCATCACCTCGATGGACGTCTTGGAGTCGAGAGCGCCGGTAGGCTCATCAGCAAGAATGATTTGCGGTTTGGTAATCAACGCCCGTGCGATGGCCACGCGCTGGCGCTGTCCCCCCGAGAGTTCATTGGGGTAATGTCCTGCCCAGGGCAGCAGTCCGAGCCGTTCGAGGTATTCCATTGCCATGTGATGTCTCTTTTTCCTCGACACGCCTTGGTAGAAGAGCGGCAATTCCACATTTTCAACCGCCGTCTTGAAGCCAATGAGGTTGAACGACTGGAAGATAAAGCCTATCATTCGGTTGCGGTATTCAGCCGCCTTACTCTCACTGAGATTTTTTATCAATGTGCCGGCAAGCGTGTACTCGCCCGTGTCGTAGTTGTCGAGTATGCCCAAGATGTTGAGCAGCGTAGACTTCCCCGACCCTGAAGCCCCCATGATGCTGACAAACTCACCTTTTTTAATGTCGAGGTTGATGCCTTTGAGCACATGAAGAGGTTGTGCACCTTGATACGTTTTGTTAATGTCTCTCAGATGAATCATAAGAAGGGAAAAAGGAGTATAGTTGAAAATCAGTTCAAAATTATATGAAAAAAACCGAATCACATCTATCGAGCACGAATACTTAACATAATTTAGGAGTATACCAAG
>CAJONT010000280.1 GCA_905235975.1 uncultured Prevotella sp. | reverse complement strand
CTTGGGAAGGGCTGGAAGCAGTTCCAAAACTCCTGTGTGGCTTTGGATGAGCATTTCGCATATACCTGCTGTGCCTCCGAAATTGCCGTCAATCTGGAAGGGCGGATGGGCATCGAAGAGATTGGGGTAGGTGCCACCCGAACGGCGTCGGTCTTTTCCCTGGTATCCGTCGGGTGATACGTACGTGAGTAGCTTTTGGAAGAAATGGTAGGCCTGTTCTCCATCGTGAAGACGTGCCCACAGACTGATTCGCCATCCTGTGCTCCATCCTGTGCTGTTGTCGCCTTTTATTTGGAGTGTCTTTGCACAAGCCTCGGCAATGTGGGGTGTACTTAAGGGAGTGACATGGGTGCCAGGGTAAAGCCCGATGAGATGTGACTGGTGGCGGTGTTGGGGGTCATAGTCGCGCCAGTCGTGATACCATTCCTGCAGATGCCCGTCGCTGCCTATGGTGTAAGGATGCAACTGGGCCAATGCATGGCTTATCTCTTTCTGCAAGGCTTTGTCGCAATGTAGCACTTGAGCTGCGCGTAGGGTGTTTTGGAACAGCTCGCGGATGATGGCCAGGTCGGCTGTGCCGCCGTAGCACGTCATGCCGTGGTATCCGCTGTCGGTGATGTATTCATTTTCGGGCGAAGTGCTCGGTGCCGTAATCAGTTCGTCTTTCTTGAGCGGATTGGGTATAAGCCATGCCAGGCAGAATTCTGCGGCGCCTTTCATAAGGGGGTAGGCCGTTTGCCGCAGGTAGTCCTTGTCGGCGCTGAACTGATAGTGCTCCCACAGACTGTTTACCAACCATGCACCCCCCATGTTCCAATTGGCCCACTCGGGCAACTCTCGCTTCTCTCCCACAGGATTGGTCATAGCCCAGATGTCGGAATTGTGACTGGCACACCACCCTTGTTCGATGCCGTAATAGTGGTGTGCCGTATGGCGGCCGTTTTCTTCCAGACTCCTGACAAACAGCTCCAGCGGCAGGGTCATCTCACTTAGATTGGCCACTTCTGCAGGCCAGTAGTTCTCCTCGAGGTTGATGTTCATGGTGTAGTTGCCCCGCCACGGCGACCACAGGTGCGGTGTCCACAGGCCTTGTAAGTTGGCAGGTACGCCTGGCGTGCGCGAGGAACTGATGAGCAGGTATCTGCCATATTGCATGTAGAGCGTTTCGAGGTAGGGATTGTGTCCTCCTTGGTCGGTGTATGCAAGCAGTTGTTCATCGGTGCTGGTATGCCAATCAGGTACAGAGCCTTCGAGAAAGAGTTTGAGTCGTCCGAAGAGGCTTTGGTAGTCTTGTATGTGGCGTTGGAGCAAGGCCGGATAGTTGAAGTTGTGGAGGTGCCACAGTTCATCGTTCACCTTTTCTATATAAGGTGCCCCTTGTGCTACGGGATGTTGCCGTGCGCCATTGTAACTGGTCTCGTTGAGAAAGTAGAGGGTGAGATCCGTTGCATGGCACACTTGGATGGTGCTGTCGGTGGTTGTGATTTCCCCGTCGCTGCTCTGTGCGGTAAGTATGGTGCAATAGTGTATGCTCTCTGTCTCGTCGCCTGTGGCATGCCCAGTCATGATGAGTTGGCTCTTGCCGTTGCCTCTCGTCTTGTGTGGCGTCTGAGCGGTAAGGACAATGGTGTTGTTGATACCTCCCTTGCAGTCGGCAGTGAAGCGAACGGCTATCATCTTGTCGGGTGAGGAGGCAAAGTAAGTCCGCCTTATCGTCATTCCGTCGCGTGTATATTGGTCTTTGCAAAGCGCACTGTCTAAGTCGAGCATTCGCTCATAGTGGCTAACTTCACCTGCATTATGGTCGAAAATGTGAAGTGTGGCGAGTGGTTGGTAAAATTGTGAGTTGTGACCTTGTACTTTCAACTGCAGGCTGTCGGCAAGGGCATAGTTTTCCTGAAACAGGGCCTCGCGGATGGCGGGTATCCACTTCGAGGCATTCTTGTCTTCTTGTTGGTCGACTGGTTTACCTGTCCATAAGGTGATGTCGTTCAAATATAGGGTGTTCACATCAGTGCCGCCATAAACCAATCCCCCGAGTTTGCCGTTTCCGATAGGAAGTGATTCCTCGAAATAGGCAGCTGGCCGGTTGTACTGAAGCCTCATGGGCAGTTGTTGTGCCAATGTGCTTGTGCTGATGATGCTGAGCAGACAAGAAAAGAGCAGTATTTTTTTCATAATACAAAAATAGAAAAAAAACATGACTGAGGATAGACCGTATAGGATTTCTTAACAAAAAAAATGGCACGAGGTATCATCACGATAGCTGTGCCCTACAAAGATAACAAAACTTTACGCTAAATACGGTTGAGCTTTTGGTTCTATGAACCTTAGCAATAAATATATTGATGTTCCAGCAAGTACATTAATTGTTTGATTCTTACAATGCAAAGATAATGCTTGCTGGAGATTTTTATGTGGTCTTTTTGGACAAAAAAGGTGATTTTTCGGACAATTTGTCTTCAAATTGGAGTTTTTCTTCTGTCAATTGGCATTTTTTCCCCCTTTACGGTAGGCAGAGGGGGTTGTGCCATAGTGTTGCTTGAATGTCTTGGTGAAATAGCCACTGTCTTCGAAACCGCATTTCAGCGATATTTCAGCAATCGGCATTTCCGGATCGGACTTGAGCAGATGCTTAGCCTTGGAGAGTTTTACATGCAGGATGTATGCCACGGATGTCATATTGGTCAGGGCAAAGATTTTCCTGCGCAGTTGTTTGCTGCTTACGCAGAGTTCTGAGGAGATGGTCTCTACATCGGTGTTGCCGGTTTCTATCTGCCGTTGTATGCACAGGTCAAGTTTTTCCAGGAAATGTTGGTCGGCCGGAGTCATCTGCATGGTATTATCTTCCTCCTTCCCCTCCTGAATAGCCTTTGAGAAGAGTTTGCGCATGTGTTCACGCTGCTCGATAAGGCGTTTGATGCGTATGATGAGTTCGTCTACGTTGAAAGGCTTGAGCAGATAGGAATCGGCACCGCAGTCAAGGCCTTTCATGCGCTCGTTTATGTCGGGATTGGCGGTAATGATGATAAAAGGTATATGTGACAACATTTCATCGTTGCGTATCTCCCTACACAGTTCGATACCGTTCATTTCGGGCATCATCAGGTCGCTCACTATCAGGTCGGGGATAGTTTCTTGTGCTTTCTTCAGTCCGTCGGCACCATTGGAGGCATAGATGAGCTGATATTTGTCTTTTGTGAGCAGGGAGATGAATTGACTTACGTCTTCGTTATCCTCCACAATCAGAATCTTGGGCAGATCGGGATTTTCTGCTGGTTTCATATCGAGCTTCCTCTTTGGTTTGATAATTGAATAAGGCGATTCCGAAGAACCTGTCTCGAAAAGGGGAGAGGCTTCGCCGTGCGGACAGACCGCGGGCAGGGTGAGTGTGAATGTGGAGCCTTCGTCCTTATGGCTGTCTACATGTATCGTGCCATGAACGGCATCGCAGATTTGTTTCACTAAGGCCAGTCCCACACCGGTGCTGATAGACATGTCGCTGTGGGAGCCTATATAGTATTCTTCGAAAATATGTGGCAGGTCTTCTTCGGCAATCCCGTCACCGGTGTCTGAGACCTTCAAAATCATCTTGTCTCCCTCTATTTCGGTAGTCATCGTAATCGTGCCTCCTTGTGAGGTGTATTTCAG
>CAJONT010000279.1 GCA_905235975.1 uncultured Prevotella sp. | reverse complement strand
TTTTCATCATAATCGCTTGGAATATTGAGCACGAGGAATCCTTCCTTGTTGTTGAATTGCCCGTTGTCCTCGGCGAAAGGATTTAACTTCATTCTTTCGACCCTGCCCTCATCGATAGCGACACCGAAGTTAATATTCTCACCCTCGATGTTTTTGAAGGTAGCCACGGCCACCACATCTCCCTCCTCATTCATAATAGGGCTGCCGCTGTTGCCTGATGAGATGGGGATAGTGACCTGTACCACCTGACCGTGGGAATCGTGGCGTATGGACGACACCAGTCCGTCGGCAAAGGTTTGCTCCAATCCCAAAGGAGCCCCAAGATTGTACACCCTATCGCCTTGTTCGGCCTCAGTGTCGGAAAACTCGAGATAAGAGAACTTGTCGTGTTTATCATTGCGGACGGAAAACTTCACGATATCCCATTTCTTGTTGGATGCGAGCACTTTGTCTATCTCATATTCGGAACCATCTTTCATTCGGATGGCCGCTTTCATGCATCCGTCAAGCACATGATAGTTGGAGATACCGGTACCCTTCTTGTCGATAAAAAATCCCGAGCCGGAACCCATCGGCGAGCCATGCTCATCGAATCTATATATGATGAAAGTAGCGTCGGCCGCTTTATTGAGCACACTTTTGGGGCCATCCACACATGCCGACAACAGAAGTGCCGTCAGCAGAAAAGAACATAGTCTGAAGAAACCTTTCATAATCTCACTTTTTAGGGAAACGATACCGACCCACTATCAAGAGGCAACACCTCAATAGCTTAGGCATGAGGTAAAACCTCCTGCTCGGCAAATGCAAAGATACGTATTTTTTTTCAAGAACACGACCCTTATGGTTATAAAGGACATACGTCTGTATATAAAAACGCACATAGCGATATTTTATTATAAAAGCAGCAAAGTAACGCGTCTTCATCTGGTTTAAAGACACCTCATCCTCAAAAAAGGCAGCATGACCCATTATATTGAAAAAAAATGAGTACCTTTGCAACAATTTTGGAAAAATCGGGTTATATATAGGTAAGAGTTAACGTATTTTGGCTAAGATATATCCTGAAAGGGCATTAAGCCTGTCGTACAGTCGCGACTCCATGGGCAAATTCCAGCGAGGCGTGAAGAGAGTTGTGGATTTTACATGCGCCGCTCTCGGTCTCGTCGTGCTGTCTCCTGTGTTCCTGCTCATCATGCTTGTCATGAAGATACAGCACAACGGCCCCGTTTTTTTCTCGCAGGAGCGCATTGGCTACTGCGGCATCCCCTTCCGCATCTTTAAGTTCCGCACCATGAGCACGGTGGTGGAAGACGAAGGTCCGCAGCTCATTGCGCAAAGCGACAGTGTGAAATCGACCCGCTTCGAGCGATTCCTGCGCGACCACCATCTCGATGAGCTTCCCCAGCTGTGGAACGTGCTGCGCGGCGACATGTCGTTTGTTGGTCCACGTCCTGAGCGCAAGTATTTCATCAACCAAATCATGGAGCACAGCCACGACTACCGCCTTATCTACCAGATGCGTCCGGGTCTCACCTCCGAAGCCACCCTCTACAACGGCTATACCGACACGATGGAGAAGATGCTGCGCCGTTTGGACATGGACGTGCGCTATTTGGAGAACCGTTCGCTTGTCCTGGACATGAAGATACTATTCAACACGGTTTATAACGTGCTGAGCGGCAAAAAGTTCTGAAAAAACAAATATTCTGATACGATATGAGAAAATACATCATACTTTTCATACTGGCTCTTGTCATTCCGATGTGCACCTATGCCCAGTCGTCGATGACCGATGAGCAGGTGTTCCAATTCATCATCAAGGAGCATGAGGCAGGCACCTCGCAGCAACAGATTGTGGTGCAGCTCATGCAACGCGGTGTGGACATCAACCAGATACGCCGTGTGCGCAAGAAATTCGAGCGCATGTCGAAGGAAGAAGGCTTGGGCGCTCTCTCTGCCAATCCAGAGACATCTGCCACCGACCGCACCCGCAACAAGAAGACACAGTATGACGATGGACTTTACTCCGACAAGATAGCCGACATCAGCACCGATGTGAGTCGCTACAACTCAGGATACCGTATCAAGGACGACGAACAAAACAGGCGTACCTACGACGATGATGATGAAGACTACCTGGAGTTTATCGACGAGCTGGACTCCTGGCTTCCCGCCGACACCATCACGATGTATGAGAACCTGCTGGAACGTGTGAAGAAGCAGAAAAAGAAGATTTTCGGTCACGACATGTTCACGAACACCCAGCTCACCTTTGAGCCCAACATGAACATCGCCACCCCCGAGAACTACCGTTTAGGTCCCGGCGATGCCGTCTACATCGATATCTACGGAGCCTCTCAGAAGACCATAGAGGGTATCGTATCGCCTGACGGCCACATCACCATCGAAGGCTACGGCCCCGTGTATGTGGCAGGCATGACGGTGAACCAGGCCAATGCCACCATCCGTTCCAAGCTGGGTGCCCGCTACCAGAGCAGTCAGTTGCGGCTGACGGTGGGCGAGACCCGTTCCATCATGGTGAATGTGATGGGCGACGTGAAAGCCCCCGGCACCTACACCCTGTCAGCCTTTGCCTCCGTGTTCCACGCCCTCTACATGGCGGGCGGCCCCACCGACCTCGGTACGCTCCGCAACATCAAGGTGTACCGCAACAGCCAGCTCATCTCGGTGGTGGATGTGTACGACTATATCCTGAACGGCAAGCTCACGGGCAATGTGCGTCTTGCCGACAACGACGTGGTGATGGTGAGCGCCTACGACTGCTTGGTGAACGTGAGCGGCAAGGTGAAGCGCCCCATGTACTATGAGATGAAAAAGAACGAGACGCTGTCGGCCCTGCTCAAGTATGCCGGCGGTTTCACCAGCGACGCCTACAAGAAGTCGGTTCGCGTGATACGCAAGTCGGGCCGCGAATACTCGGTGTTCAACGTCGATGAGTTCGACATGGCTTCCTTCCACCTCTCCGACGGCGACTCCATCACCGTAGACTCCATCCTGGACCGCTTCGACAACATGGTGGAGCTTAAAGGAGCCGTGTTCCGTCCCGGCATGTACCAGGTGGGCGGCGACATCAACAGCGTGCGCACCCTTATAGAGGCTGCCGAGGGCCTGCGTGAGGATGCCTTCACCGGCCATGCCGTGATGCACCGTATGCGCAAGGACCGCACCTTAGAAGTGATACAGGTGGATGTGGACGGCATTCTGGAGGGCAGAGTGGCCGACATCCCGCTGCTACCCAACGACGCCCTTTACATTCCCACGCGTCAAGACCTGATGGAAGAACAGACCGTCACCATCCACGGCGAGGTAAACTACCCTGGCGTCTACAAGTATGCCGCCAATGAGACCATTGAAGACTTCATCCTTCAGGCCGGCGGTCTGAAGGAGACAGCGTCCACCTCGAAGGTAGACGTGGCCCGCCGTGTGATAAACCCCGGTGCCATGACCAACGACACCATTATCGCCCACACCTACAGTTTCTCGCTGAAAGAAGGATTCATCATCGACGGCGAGCCCGGGTTCACCCTGCAGCCCTTCGACGAGGTGTATGTGCGGCGCAGTCCCGGCTACAGCAAGCAGCAGAACGTGAAGATAGAAGGCGAGGTGATGTTTGCCGGCACCTACACGCTGATCACCAACAACATGCGTGTGAGCGAGCTGCTGAAGAAAGCAGGCGGTGTGAACGACCGCGCCTATCTGCGCGGTGCCCGTTTGGAACGCAAGTACGACGAGGTGGAGCGTCAGCGCGCCATCAAGGTGCTGCGCGATGCCCAGGAACAGGCAGAGCAGAACCTGCAGGAGCAGATAGCCAAGACAGGCAATGCCAACATAGCCAACATGAAGCAGACACAGCAGCTGAAGAAGTATGAGGTGGGTGAGACCTATCCCGTAGGTATCGACCTTGAAGAAGCCGTCCGTAATCCCGGCGGCGATGACGACATCGTGCTGCGTGAGGGCGACCGTATCGTGGTGCCCCCCTACACCGGCACCGTGAAGGTGAACGGTGAGGTGCTCTATCCCAACACCGTGGTTTACGAAGAAGGCAAGAGAGCCGGCTACTACATCGACCAGGCCGGCGGTTTCAGTACGAAGGCCAAGAAGCGCCAAGCCTATATCATCTACATGAACGGCAAGGTGGCCAAGGTGAGCCACAATGCGAAGCCTCAGCCCGGTTGCGAGATTGTGGTTCCTGCCAAGGCCATCAACAAGACCACGCTTGCCGAGACGCTGAGCATCGCCACCTCGGTAGGCTCATTCGCTGCCATTATCGCCACGATAGCCAATATACTCAAATAAAATCCGGTAGACGTGAACCTGCAGCGACTCCTCGGCCAAGACAAGCGTACAGCCCTGATGAGGAAGAACATTTTTTTCTCTTTCCTCATCAAGGGATGGTCGGGAGTGGTGACGCTGCTGCTTGTCCCCCTCACGCTGCACTGTTTGGGAGAGTACAAGAACGGCATCTGGCTCACCATCAGTTCCATGCTTATATGGATAGACAACTTAGACATTGGTCTTGGCAATGGACTGAGGAACAAGTTGGCCACCTATCTGGCACAGGACGACATGAAGAAGGCACGAGAGACCGTGTCTTCAACTTTCTTTATGCTGGCCATCATTATACTGCCGGTGATGTTTCTGAGCATTGCCGCCGTAGAGCTGTTCGACCTGCACACATTTCTGAATGTCGATGCTTCGGTGATACCCAATTTAGGCGACATCATGGCGGTGTCCATCATCTTTGTGTCGACCACCTTCATATTCAAGTTCATCGGCAATTTCTATTTAGGGCTTCAACTGCCCGCCGTGAACAATCTGTTGGTTACTATCGGGCACACCCTGCAACTTGTGGGCACATGGTTTGTGTACATGAGCGGAAGCGGTTCGCTGCTGCTCATTGCCATGGTGAACACGGCCTCGCCGCTGTTGACCTATCTTATCGCCTACCCCATCACATTCTACTGCCGCTACCCGCAACTTCGTCCGTCGTTCGGCACATTCAACAAGCATGCCGTGCGCTCACTGTTCACCATCGGTCTGAAGTTCTTTGTCCTCCAGATAGCCGGCATACTGCTCTTCATGTCGTCGAACATCCTCATTTCGAAGTTGTTCAATCCTTCGTTGGTGACGCCCTACCAGATATCCTACCGCTACTTCAGCATCGTGATGATGGTGTTCACAATCATCAGTGCCCCATACTGGTCGGCCACTACCGATGCCTATGCCAGGAACGACATGGAGTGGATATGCCAAGCCCGCCGCCGCATGGACAAGATTGTGCTGTGCATAGCCGCCATTCTCGCCATGATGGTTGCGGTATCGAAACCCGTCTATGCGCTATGGGTGGGCAGCGATGTGGAAATACCCCTGTCGCTGAGCCTTCTCATGGGTGTCTATATGTTAGAGATACTGGCCAGTCTCAGCTACTCCTACTATCTGAACGGAATGGGTGCGCTCACCCTACAGCTCCTTATGACAGTAGGCGCCGCCGTGCTGTTCATACCCCTTACCTACCTGTTTGTACACATCAGGCCCCACATAACCAGTGTGCTTGCAGTGATGATATTGGTCAACCTGCCGGGACTTATCGTGAACCGGCTGCAATTTTACAAGATAACGCGAAAAAATGCCACTGGCATCTGGAGGAGTTAGCCCTATGAACAGACCACACATAGCCATTCTGCTGGCCACCTACAACGGTGCCAAGTATCTGGGTGAGCTGCTCGACTCACTCCTCAGGCAGTCTTATCCCCATTTCACCGTGTACATACACGACGACGGTTCTACCGACGACACTGTGGCCATTGAGGAAGACTATGCCCGGAAGCATGCCCAAATCCAGTTGCTGCATTATGAGAGTCAGCATGGCGCATGTGCCAACTTCCTTAGCATGCTGGCACGTGTGGAAGCCGACTACTACCTGTTCTGCGACCACGATGACGTATGGGATGAGGACAAGGTGCACCTTTCGTTTGAGGCCATGCAAGAAGAGGAGGCGAAAAGTCCCGGCAAGCCCGTCATCGTGCACACCGACCTTTGTGTGGTAGACAGCGACCTCCAGCCCATAGCCCGTTCGTTCCTTCAGTACAACGGCCTTCATCCCGAGTACCTCACCACCTTCGACGAGGCCGTGATACCCTTTGTCACCGGTTGCACGATGATGCTGAACAGAGAAGCCCGTCAGGCAGTCGGCAAACCCCGGAAAGCAGTGGCGATGCACGATGTGTGGGCCACCTACTGTGTGCTGAGTCAAGGCGGCACAATCCGTCTTGTCGACAAGCCCCTCATCCTCTATCGTCAGCACGGCACAAACAGCATAGGAGCCCGCGACATCACGACGGTGACGCTCACATACCGTCTGAAGCACCTGTCGAAGATATTCCGTAACAACGTGTCCAACTACAGCATGCTTCACAGTCTGGGATACGGTTCCCCCCTTAAATACATCCGATATAAACTGAAGTACAAATATCGTGTACGGAACAACAAATAAGCAATAAAGCCCCTAAAGATATGGAAGAAGAAAGAAGAAAAAGCAGGAAAATTGTAATCGACTTTATCGAGTTGATAAAAGTCGTGCGCAACGACAAGCGGATGATGGGTATATTCCTCTTCATCTCTGCCGTGTTGGGACTTGCGGTGGCATTCGGCACTCCGAAAGAATACAAGGCATCGGTGATGCTGGCACCGGAGACGGCTACCGGCAACAGTCTTACGTCCAACATCTCGTCGATTGCCTCGATGGTAGGTATGGACATGGATTTCAGCAGCAACGGCGATGCCATCTATCCAGAGCTCTACCCCGACCTTATCGGTTCCAACGACTTCATCGTGAGTCTGTTCCCCATCAAGGTAACCACCAAGGACGGCAGTCTGACGACCGACTATTACGATTACCTCTTAAATCACAACAAGAACGCCTGGTACACCTATCCCGCCAGGTTGCTCACCAAGGTGGTGCAAAGTCTGAAGACCGAGGACGTACCCTTCACCGGCGACAGTACGAAGGTGAATCCGTTCCACCTGAGCAAGATGCAGGACAACATCGCCCACAAGATAGGAAGGAGCATCAGCTGTACCGTCGACAAGAAGACCAGTGTAATTGCCATTGAGGTGACCGACCAGGACCCTGTCATCTCCGCCACGATGGCCGATTCCATCAAGAACCGCCTTCAGGCCTTCATCACCCAATACCGCACGCAGAAAGCGCGCAACGACCTTGCCTACATGGAGAAGCTCTTTGTAGAAGCCAAGGAAGAGTATGTGACGGCCCGCCAGCAGTATGCCGCCTACTCTGATGCCAACCAAGAGCTCATTCTCCAGACCTTCAGGGCCAAGCAGGAAGACTTGGAAAACGAGATGCAGCTGAAATACAACGCCTATACCCAGGTGTACGAGCAGTTGCAGTTGTCCAAGGCTAAGGTTCAGGAACAGACGCCCGCCTTCACCGTTGTACAATCGGCATCTGTACCCTTGAAGCACATCAACAAGTCGAAGCTGATGATGATGTGCATCTTCATGTTTTTGGGTGCCGTGCTGCGTGTGCTGATACTGATGTGGAAACGCCGCAGGGAAGTGTTCTTCCTTGCCTAAAGCAAACCTGCCATGCACGACGACTCACAAGACAGAATTACGCCCGAATGGAGTGCGACGCAAGAATGCGTGCTCCACTGGCGTCTATATGTCGTGGGCAGCGTGCTGGCCATTGTCTTGGCATTGATAGTCAGTGCCGGTATTCCCAAGACCTACTCCTCGCAGGTAAAGGTGAGCGACGAGCATTTTGAGACCGACCTGCTCCTTGGTCTGAACAACATAGCAGCATGGGCAAAGAGTGCCATCAACGAGCATAAGGGATTGCGCAGGCCAGACGTCTACTTCAACCTGATAGGCTCACCCGACTTCATCGACGAGATGTCGCATGTGACGGTAGTCACCAAGGGCACCGACTACTACCACTATCTGCTGGAATATCACAAGATGTCGGTTTGGGAACGGCTGTGGCGTTTTCTCGCCGGCGACGACCGTACAGAAGCCCAACGCATCCACTCGCTGATTGCCCAGCACATCCGCGCGGAAGAGAACACCCAATACGGCACGATACTTCTGCAGGTGACCGACCAGGATGCCGTGGTGGCTGCCATGCTGGCAGACTCGGTGCGTGCCCATCTGCAAAGCCGTCTGTCGGACTATGTCCGTGAGCGTTACCTCCGCGACTTGAAGACCACTGCCGAAAAGATGGAAGACACCCGCGGGAGGTTTGAACAAGCCCGTGATGCCTATACCCAATACCGTGACAGTCACAACGACCTCACCTCGCCGGCAGCAGAGAGCATGGAAGACCATCTGATGAACGAGTATGACAATGCGTTCTCCGCCTATTCACGCAGCTGTGAGCAATATAGCCGTGCGAAGGCGTTCGTAGAGAAATACACGCTGAAGTTTGCCCTTCTGCAGAATGCCTCCGTGCCCCGCGAGCCCTCCGGCCCTGCCACGTCAGGCTATGTGCTGGCCTTTCTGTTTCTCACCTTCGTGGGCATCACCTGGTGGTGTTTAGGCTTACGCACTTACAAAGAAAGAAAAATGAAGAGATAATGGATATACTGTTTATCCTTATAATGAGCTTAATGCTTGTGGCCTTTCTGGTGTTCAAGATAGGCGACACGTTCTCGCCGTGGACCATCACCACGTCGGTATGGCTCGCCATTCTCGTCATGTTCCAGTTTCAAGGCGACCTGTTGTATCCGTTGGGGCCACAGTTCTACACCTGCCTCACGCTCTGGGTTCCACTCTTCTGCATTTCCTCTCTTGTCACCTACCATGTGCTGCCCAAATCGGCAGCCACCCGCACCACCATCGCCACCCCGCCGGAGATTAGCACAACCCTGTTCAATGTGATTTATGCCATCTCCATGGTCATCACGCCACTCTATCTATACAAGATAATACAAGTGGTGACGATGTTCGACACAGCCGACATGCTGAACAACATACGTCTTTTGGCAGTGTTCGGCGACGAGAAATATGGATTTCTGAACTACTCTTACGTGATGAACCAAGTGCTCATCGTGGTAGGTCTCTGGCGCTATCCCAAGATACCGTTATGGCAGCTTCTCACCATCGTCCTCGCCGGATTGATGAGCGCCTTTGCCATTATGGAGAAAGGCATGCTCTTCTTCCTCTTCCTCTCGGTGCTGTTTGTGCTTTATGAGAAGAACGTGATAAAGATACGGTCCATCATCCTGAGTTTGGTGTCTATCGTGCTGCTGTTTTTCATCATCAACTCAGCCCGTTCCTTCACCGAAGATGCCGACCCCGAGTCGTCGATACCCTTCCTCGACTTCTTTGCCATCTACGTGCTGTCGCCCTCCGTCGCCTTTGAGCAGGTGACAAAAGACCTGACACCCCAATTCGGTTCCCACACCTTCCAGACCATCTATCTGTTCCTGAACCGATTTGGCGGCGACTATGAATTGAACAGCAAGCTACAGGAGTTTGTATGGGTGCCCCTCCCCACAAATGTGTTCACTGTGTTCCAGCCCTTTTTCCAGGATTTCGAATACAAGGGTGTGGCCATTTTTGCTGTTTTCTACGGTTTCTTCTCAGGCATGTGCTACCGCATGATGCGCAATGGCAGCGGAGTGGGCAAATGCCTGTATGTGTACGTAGTATATGTGCTGGTGCTCCAGTTTTTCCAGGAAAACGTAATGATGAGCATGGTGCAGGTGATTCAGTTTATCTTCTTCGTGGTCATCATCGCTCAACAGAAGATAACGATTGCATTGTTGTACCCCAAGCCGCAGGAAAGCCCATGAAGCCAACAGTGAACATATTATTGTCGACCTACAATGGTGAGAAATATCTGGAACAGCAGTTGCATTCGCTTCTGTCGCAGCAACATGTCACCATCGACATATTGGTGCGTGACGACGGGTCGACCGACCGGACCTGCGACATTCTGGACCGCTGGCAGCAGAGAGGGCAGCTCACTTGGTACAAGGGCGAGAATATGGGCTGGGCCATGAGTTTCATGCATCTGCTTGCCCATTCCCACGACGATGCCGACTACTATGCCTTCTGCGACCAAGACGACATCTGGTTGCCCGAGAAGCTGCTGCGTGCCACAAGCATGATAGCGGAGTCGGGACGCGAAGGCATCCTATATTGCTCCAATGCCAACTACTACCGCAACGGGCATGTGGAAGGACTCATCAAGCCACCTGGTCTGCATTATGACCTGTACACAGCCATGGTGAAATGTATCACAGTAGGTTGTACGATGGTGTTCGATAAGGTCTTGGCCACCGAGATGAAGCAGCATCTTCCCCGTGTCGTGCCCGCCCATGACTTCTGGGTCTATCAGGTAGCCTCCTCCATCGGCACCGTGTGCTATGACGACACGTCGAACCTGCTGTACCGGCAGCACGCCCACAACCAGATAGGTCAAAAGCGCACCTTTTCGGAGATATGGACTCGACGCATGAAGACCCTGCGCACCTTCTGGCACGACCATTCGCGTGAGGAGATGGCCATCGAGTTGCTCCGTTGCCATGGCGACAAGATGCCGTCGGCCAACAGAGCCGCCGTCGAAGAGATGGCCCACTATCGCAAGTCGGTAGTCTCCCGTCTTCGTCTCTTTTTCGACAAGCGGTATACCATGGGGCATTTCACGAACGATTTCTTCCTCCGCCTGCGCATATTGTTAGGGAAAGTATAGCAAAACAAAAACCAAAAAATCTCTATATGCAACACATTGCCAAACACATTATCACCGTCTGCGCCCTGCTGTTTATCTGTACGGGCTTACAAGCACGCGACTTCCTTATCACCACCTACGGAGCCGAGAAAGGAGGCGGAACACTCTGTACCAAAGCCATCCAAAAAGCCATTGACGAATGCCACCAGGCAGGTGGCGGGCGCGTAATAGTGCCTAAAGGCACCTTTGTGACAGGCGCCATTGTGCTGAAGAGCAACGTGACCCTTCATTTGGAGAAAGGAGCCAAGCTACTCGGCAGCACCGATCCCTCCCACTATGTACTCTCCAAGGGCCGTCCCGGCGTATATGTCACATCACAGCTTATCTTTGCCGCCAATGCCACGAACATAGGCATAAGCGGCTGGGGCACCATCGACGGGCAGGGCGGTGTATTTACCGATGCCTCCTGCAACGCCCAAGGCATCACACGTCCGATGCTGATACGCTTCGACACCTGCAAGGGTGTGACCATAAGCGATGTCACGATGCGCAATTCGGGTGTATGGATGCAGCACTACTACGCTTGCGAGAACATGACCATCAGAGGCATTAAGGTGTACAACCACTGCAACAACTGCAACGACGGCATGGACATCAACGGTTGCCGCAACGTAACCGTGATCGGTGTGACCGTCGATTCCGACGACGACGGCATCTGCCTGAAGAACTTCACTTCTCAAGCGAGCAGCAACATTACGGTAACCAACTGCAAGGTGAGCAGCCATTGCAATGCGCTGAAGATAGGCACGGAGACCTTCGGCGACTTTAACAACATCACCTTCAGTCATTGCAAAGTAAAGCCGAGCAAGCAGAAACATGTGCAGAACGGTCGTGCCAACGGTATCTCAGCCGTATCGATAGAGAGTGTGGACGGCAGCAGAATCACCAATGTGACCGTGAGCGACATCACCGTGAAAGGTACCGAGACTCCGATTTTCGTGCGTTTAGGCAACCGTGGCAACACGTATGGCCAGAAGGTGACCACACCCAAACGGGGCAGCATAAACGGTGTTGTGATAAAAGACATCACCATTTCGGGAGCCGGCCACACAGGTTGCTCCATCTCTGGTCTTCCCGGTCAGGAAGTGGAAAACATACAATTGAGCAATGTAAAGATTGTGAATGCCGGTGGTCAGGGTCAGTTAGACGCCCCCACCGACGACAAGGCAAAAGCCTATCCTGAAGGCACCATGTGGGGGGTGTTGCCCGCTTCGGGTTTCTTTGTGAAGAACTCGAAGAGCGTGGATTTCTCAGGTGTGAAAGTCAAGACAAAGAAAGCGGATGCCCGTCCTGCCATTTACCGCGTGAATGTGAAATAGGCAGTTTAGCCCATTGCCTCTCTATACATCCGTGTCATCCGCGTGAGCGAATACCTCTCTTGGAAATCCGTATGGATGGGGAGGTTTGTCCATCCCTTTATTTTTTCGGCAAGCGCCGTCTCGTCACCAGGGTTGAAGAGCTGTTCCTTGCCAAGCAGTTCACGAAAAGCAGGAATATCGGTTGCCACAACCGGCAAGCCACAGACAGAAGCCTCGATGACGGTGAGGCCGAAGCCCTCTGACGAGGAGGTGGACACATACACATCGGCAGACTTCAGGATGGCACCGATATCTGTGCGGCGCCCTGTGAAGCAGATGCGTTTTTCCACCTGTCTGTCTTTAGCCAGTTGTTTCAGCCCCTCCTCCTGGTCTCCGTCGCCCACGATGACGCATTTGTAATTGTCAGGCAGGAGCGTCATGGCACCGATAAGCGTGTGCAGAGATTTTGGTGCCACGAGACGTGAGATTGTGCATACAAGCGTGTCGTCCTCGTTGCAGCCGAACGAGTCACGCGGCAAAGGCTTTGCTGCCATGAGGCTCTGCACATCCACGCCATTGGCAATGACATCCACATGCCCTTTGATGCGTGGCCCAATCCACGCGATGAGGCGGTCTCTCACACAAGCCGAGACGGCAAAGACACGCTGATAGCGCAGGTAACAGAAACGGTCGATGGGTTTAAACCACGCATGCCGTCTCCGGATGCTGTCGAGCGAGTGTTCTGTGGTGAAGCATCTCACCTTCTTGGGGATGAGCAGAGAAGCCATTCCCCCGAAAATCTGACTGAAGGAATGATTGGTGAGCACCACCTCATATTTTTCCTTACGGATGATGCGGGCATAGCGCAGCGGCAGCAAGGGACTATACTTGCGGCATTGCAGGTTATAGACCCTCACATGGTGACTTGTGAGAAAAGGCACAAGTTTGTTGTCATCCACATAAGCCATCACCATACCCACCTCGTCGTGGTACAGTTCGCCAAACTTGACAGCCATTTCGGCCACCATTTTTTGCACACCCCCACAGAGATTGCCCCTGTCTATGACAAAAAGAATCTTCATCATGGTAAAAAACGGAAGAAGAGTCGGAATTATTGCCTTATGTAGCGACATAAGGACATTTACAGATGCTGAAGCCTGCAAAACAGCCCTGTGGCAGTAGCAGAACGAGGCGTTTTCGCTGTGAAAGAACAAATAAGAAGAAAATGATGCTTATTTCTTGCAAAAAAGCATTAATTTTGCATGATTTTTAGGTGGATCCTATTCATTATGTCGAGGCGATTTTTGTCTTTAGTCGAGGGCAAAATGTAAGTTTCAGCAAGCGTGTAGCGGGCTACACAACAGATGAGTCATGACACTTTGCACCGAATAAAAGCAAAAAGCGACCGAAACGAAACGGATGGGACACTGCCTTCAAGAATTTTCAGAATTAATTTAACACACCTTTAACACGAATGCAATATGCCGAGCCTTTATATGATAGTGAATGAGGACCGTTTTTTCCTCTCCCATCGCAAAGCCATCGCTTTAGCCGCCAAGGCGGAAGGCTACGACGTGCATATTGTATGCAAGGACACGGGCAGACGTGCCGAAGTGGAGGCACTCGGTCTGTCTATGACCGAACTGCCCATCAACCCTACGGGCATGAACCCGCGTGAAGAATGGAAGACTTTCCGTTTCCTCTGCCGGCTGTACAAAGAGGAAAAGCCCGACATCGTGCACCATGTGGGTGTGAAGGACATTCTGTGGGGCGGACTCGCCGCCCGTCTGGTACATACTCATAGCGTGGTGAATGCCGTGAGCGGTTTGGGTGTGCTCTTCTCCGACCGCAAGCCTTCGCTCACCACGCGTATGGTTATGGCGGTGATGAAATTCTCCAACCACCGCGACCATCTGAGCGTGATTTTCCAGAACCATGAAGACGAGAATCTCTTTCTTCGCCACGGCATTGTGCGTGAAGCACATGCCGACTTCATCAAAGGCTCCGGTACAGACCTGAACCTCTTCACCTATACCCCCGAACCGGAAGACGGTCCCATCCGCGTGATTTTCTCTGCCCGCATGGTGAAGGAGAAAGGCATCCTGGTGTTGGTGGAAGCCGCCGAACGTCTTCGCAAGGAGATGGAGGGCAAGGTGGAATTTCTGCTCTGCGGCGGTCTGTCGAACAATCCCAAGGCCATCAGCAAGGCCGATTTGGAACAGTTGTGCGACGGCCGATACATACAATGGCTCGGCCACCGCAGCGACATGAAGGAGTTGCTTGCCACCTCACACATCATGGCGTTTCCGAGTTACTACCGCGAGGGTGTCCCCCTCTCGCTTATCGAAGCATGTGCCATAGGGCGTCCCATTATCACCACGCAGAGCTATGGCTGCAAAGACACCGTAGACGATGGCGAGAACGGTTTCCTCGTGCCGGTGAAAGACAGTGCGGCCCTTGCCGAGAAGCTCCGCATCCTTATCAACGACAAAGCCTTGCGGGAGCGTATGGGCAAGAAGGGTCGCGAGAAGGCAGAGCGCGAATTCTCCCTCGACGATGTAGTGAAGAAACACATCGCCATCTACAAAAAAATTCTTTAGGTGTTGTTTCGGAGTGTCTATGCCTACTCCCACAGACGTCCGTCGGCAAAGCGTCGCAAGCTCAGATACCGGCGGAAGAAGGTGGTGTCGTCGGAAATATAGCCCTGTTTCTCGTAGCCGGGGAAATGGATGGCGCAGCGGATGTCGGGCCGAGGATGTATGGTGAAGACGAATTTGTTTTTATAGGGCAGGTTGTCGAAGGTCTTGAGCAACTCGTCGTTGCACTCATTCATCTCGGCAAATTTGAAATAGAGATTGTCCCAATGTATACGTTTCACCCTTCGCTGCCATTTCTCAAGCGCCTCTTCACGGCTCTTGTAGTGGAGGAACACCAGTTCCACATCGCCGAGACGTCCGATGGGCACATTTGTCTCACCCCTCTCGCACAGGATGTCGCGGTATTTCGACTCTTCGCAGGAGATGAACTCCAACTGGAGCGACATATAGTATTTCAAGTTCTGCACCATGCGGATGAAATCGGGTGAGAAGATATACAATCCGATGGTGGGTGTATCGAAAGGCAGGCGATAGAAGCGATAGCAGTGAGCTCCCCAACAATTGTTGGAGATGATGGTAAAGGGATAATTGTGCAGCCCCCTGCGCCGGAAGGGACCCAGCACATGGTTGGTAAGGTTTCGTATCTTTACGTAAAGTATCTTCAGTTTGTTCATCAGCCT
>CAJONT010000278.1 GCA_905235975.1 uncultured Prevotella sp. | reverse complement strand
TCATAATAATGTCATCAAAATACTTACATTTAGGTATTGGCCTCTGTCTTCAAAATACAAACATTTGAGTATTGCCCATGAGCGGCGAAAGTGGTAATTTTGCATCAAACCAGAAGACAAGGACGTTTGCATTCTCAAAAAAACAAACATACCCGTATCGTATTGGCAGTCAGCATATTACTGTCTCTTTCCGGCAAGTTGTACGCACAGCAGTACACCCTGTCGGGCCACCTTGTTGACGCCTCCAGCTCCCATCCCGTGGAATATGCTACCCTGCTGCTCAGCGAGAGCGGTCTGTGGGCCATCAGCGACGAGAAAGGCGACTTCGTCATCAAGAACCTTCCCAAGGGCAAGACCACCCTTACCGTGCAATGCCTCGGCTACCAAAAGGAAGTCATGACGCTCCATATCACCCAAGCGCAGACCCATGTTGAGATACAGTTGAAGGAAGACAACCTGAAGCTTGACGAAGTGACCGTTGTGGCGAAGCGGAAAAACGACGCCGCCACCACCGCCTATGTCATAGACCGCACCACGCTCGACAACCAGCAGATTATCAATGTGAGCGACATCACCTCTCTGCTGCCAGGCGGCAAGACCTCCAACCCCACCCTAATGTCCGACCCCCGCATCTCTCTCCGCAGCAGCGGTTCGGAAAAAGGCAACGCCTCCTTCGGTACCGCCATTGAGGTAGACGGAATGCGCCTGAACAACAACTCCACGATGGGCGAGACCCTCTCCGCCTCCACCCGAACGGTCAGTTCGTCGAACATAGAAAGTGTGGAAATCGTGACCGGCATCCCTTCTGTAGAGTACGGCGACCTCTCCAATGGCGTGGTGAAGGTGAATACCCGTAAAGGAAAGTCCCCCTTTGTGGTGGAAGGGAAAATCAACCAGCACATGCAGCAAATAGCCGTGAACAAAGGCTTTGACTTGGGCGGCCATGCCGGTGTGCTCAACACCTCTTTAGAACACGCCCGCTCGTTTTCCGACGCCGCCTCCCCCTATACCACCTACAAGCGCAATATCCTGTCGGTGCACTACATGAACACATTCCTGTCGGCCACCACGCCCCTCACGCTGAACATCGGACTGACAGGCAATATAGGCGGCTACAACTCGAAAGCCGACCCCGATGAGGAGCTTGACGACTACTCCCAAGCGCGCGACAATGCTTTCCGCGCTCATTTCGACCTGCATTGGCTCCTCAACAAGCGGTGGCTGACCAACCTGAGCCTCAGCGGCTCATTCTCCTATTCCGACCAGGAGACAGAAATCTACGCCAGCCGTTCAAGTGCCTCCACGCAGCCCTACATCCACACCATGAGCGAAGGCTATCACATCGCCCAAGAGTTTGACGAACAGCCAAACGCCGACATCATCCTGGGTCCTACGGGTTACTGGTATGTGAAAAGCTTCAACGACTCACGTCCACAGGCCTGGTCGCTGAAAGCCAAAGCCGACCACACCTGCCGCTTCGGCCGGCTGATGAACACCCTCATGGCGGGTGTGGAATATGACGGCAGCCACAACAAAGGGCGGGGCACCTACTACGACGACATGCGCTATGCCCCCACATGGCGTCCCTACCGCTACGACGAGCTGCCCACGCTTCACAATGTGGCACTCTACGCCGAAGACAAAGCCGTTGTCACCACAGGAACACTCTCCTCATTCGAGCTGACCGCCGGTGTTCGTGATGACATCACACTGATAGGCGGCTCTGACTATGGCACAGTGAGCAGTGTGTCTCCCCGTGTGAACGGCCGCTATGTATTCTGGCGCCAGCAGGCAGGCCGCTGGGTATCAGACCTGAGCATCCATGCCGGTTGGGGCAAGAGTGTCAAGTTGCCCTCCTTCCAGGTGCTCTATCCCACCCCTGCCTATGCCGACCGCCTCTCGTTCTCCTCCACCAGCACCGTAGAGAACAAGTCGTTCTATGCCTACCACACCTATCCTACGAAAGCCCTCTACAACTCCGACCTGCAGTGGCAGTACACCCATCAGACCGACATCGGTTTTGAAACCACCGTCAAGGGCACGCACATCAGTGTGTCGGCATTCCACCACAAGACCTACCGTCCCTACATGTCGACCTACTCCTACTTTCCGATGACGTACAAGTACACGCCCCCCACCGCTCTCGACGGCTTGGGCATTGATGTGGAGGACCGCCGCTACTCCATTGACCACGAGAGCGGCATTGTGACGGTGAGCGATGCCACAGGAGCCCATGAGCCTACCACGCTTACCTATCGTGAGCGCAACACCTATGTGGTGAACAACCGCTACGTGAACGGCACCCCTGTAGACCGCTATGGTGTGGAATGGATAGTAGACTTTGCCCAGATCAAAGCACTGCGCACCCAACTGCGTCTCGACGGCAACTATTACGAGTATAAAGGACTTGACGACGTGCTGTATGCCGACATTCCTCTTGGGGTAAATTCCACCATGAGCGGCAACCAACTATACGGCTATGTGGGCTATTACCGCGGCAGCAATGTGACGAGTGCCAGTTACAGCGCCAATGCCAGCATCAGCAACGGTGCGCTACGACGTCAGGCTAACCTAAACGCCACACTGACCACCCACATTCCAAAAATCAGAATGGTTGTGTCGGTGCGTTTGGAATACAGTCTAAGGAACTATAGCCGGCAGCTGAGCGAACTGCCTGGCGGCACGCGCGGCATCGTGCTTGCCGACAAGACCGACTTCTTCGGCGAGCCCTATGACGGCTGCAGTGAGAACCAATTTTTGGCACTCTATCCGGAGTATTACTCCACATGGGACGAGCCTGGTTTACTGATACCCTTTGCCGAGAAATTCGAGTGGGCCAGAGACAATGACAAGACTCTTTTCAATGATTTGGCCAAATTGGTGGTACGCACCAACTACGCTTATGTGATGAATCCCGACAAGATGTCGCACTATTACTCGGCCAATCTGAGTGTGACAAAAGAGTTGGGCGACCATGTGAGTCTTTCGTTCTATGCCAACAACTTCTTCAACAACATGAAGAAAGTACACTCCTCGCAGACCGACCTGGAGACCTCGCTCTTCGGCAGCGGCTATATCCCCAGTTTCTATTATGGCCTTTCTATGCGGGTGAAGATATGACACAATCTGGACAAAAAGAGATATGAGAAGCAACATACGACCTCTTAAAAGAGCAGCAACAGCAGCGGCCATCATAATAGTCTGTTCGGCATTATGGTCGTGCTACTACGATGAGTCCATCGACATCCATACCGTGGAAGTACGACTGGTATATCCCGAAAACAGCATCAGTCCCTACGCCGGTGCACGCATTGAGATGAAAGACTCCAAAGCCTCCATTTTCGTCGATTCCACCGATGCCACCGGCACCGCCACCTTCCACCTCCCCCCCGGCATCTATGAAGCCAGCACCAGTTCGCAATATCTCGACACCTTGGGCACTACGTGGTGGCGCTATATATTCAATGGTGTAAAAAGCCATATTATCATCTCCCCAGACAGCACCAACAAAGTGTACGTTACCCTCAAAATGTCAAAAAAACGCATCGTACACTAAATCGCGCACCACGAGGAACCTTCCTATACGAGCAATAATCAACCATTTACAACCAACAAAAAGTAAAAAAACATGAAAAGAACAATTTACCTCCTTGCGGTGCTCATGTCGCTGGCAACCATGCCGTACAGAGCGTTCTGCTCGCCCGTTCCTACGGACGAAGTGCTCTGCATGGTAATCAGCCACCATGACGGCACCGTGAGCAAGTTTGCCCTGAACGAGCAGCCCAAAGTGACCTATGAGGGCAACCAACTCATTGTAGTCAGTGAGGCGGCCGAAATGACAACCGACCTTTCCGACATTGACCAATGGACCTTTGAGATGAGCGACGTGACAGGCATCACAGAGACTGACGACACCCCTCAGGCCTGTATCGGTTTGGGCCGGGCTGAGATTTCAGGTCTTGCTCCGAATGCCGTTGCCGGCATCTACAGCATTGACGGCAAGGCTTTGAGCCATGTGAGAGCCGACAGCCATGGCCATGTGAGCATCGACCTCGGTCATCTTCCCAACGGTGCCTATATTCTCCGCACCCCCCACCAGAGTTACAAATTTATCATCCGCAAATAATCCTATCAAACACGAAAACAATGAAAAAAGCAATACTCAGTATGGCAGCCCTTCTCATCTGCATGGGGCTCAGTGCACAAGACTGGAAAATGGTAATCACCAAGACCGACGGCACAAAAGTAGAAATGGCCACGACCGAGATAGACAACATCATCTATGTAGAGAATCAAGGCGAAGTGCTTGAAGACAAGAACGTAGACCAGATTATCATCAAGGAAATCTACAACGGCGGCTGCATGACCGATGACGGCAAGAAATACCAATTCGACAAGTGCATCATTCTCTACAACAACTGCGGTGAGCAAGCTGTTGCCAACAACCTCTGCTTCGGCATGCTGCCTCCCGGCAATGCCCATGCCACCAATCCCAACTATGACGAGAACGGCAACCTGGTATACGAGAATGAAGGCTTCCATCCCTTATGGCACGGTATCTGGTGGTTCCAAGGTTCTCTTGTGATTGAGCCTTACAGCCAGATTGTCGTGAACGTTTGCGGTGCCATCGACAACACCCAAACCGTGAGCAACTCCATCAACTACGCCAATCCCGACTACTATTGCATGTACGACCCCGAGTGCGGTTACGACAACACCAATTACTACCCCACACCCTCTTCGGAGATTCCCACTTCTCACTATCTGAAAGGCAAAGAGATAGGTCTTGGCAATGGTTGGACCTTCAGTGTGAGTTCACCCGCCACCGTCATTTTCCAGGTTCAGGGCACTGATGCCGCCACATGGGCCGACGACGTGAACAACATCTGGTATTCAGGCGGTGAGGTATCTGAAGTGAACGCCTGTTTCAAAGTGCCTACCGAATGGATCATAGACGGTGTGGAGATTTACAGCACCGCCTATCCAGAAGACAGCAGGAAACGCCTCACCTCCGAGATAGACGGTGGCTATACATGGCTGACCAACTATCTTGGCCATTCCGTCTACCGCAATGTAGACAAGGAAGCAACAGAAGCTCTGCCGGAGAATGCCGGCAAACTGGTCTACGGCTACAACCTCGGTGTGGATGACAGCACAGATCCGAGCGGCATCGATGCCGAAGCCAGCATAAAGAACGGTGCCCACATCGTATATCTGGACTTCAACAACTCTACTGAAGACTTCCACGAGCGCCAGAAGTGCTCGCTGAAGGACTAACGCCAGTTTGACAACACACTAACTAACACATAACTACCATGCCGAGCCGCCCGACCGCCCTCCGGTCTGCAGTCCAGACCCACCCGCACATCGTGCCCGACCGCAGATGTGTACAGGTTCTCCGCCCTCTCCTGAAGGCAGTGGGGCTGGCCGGCATGTTATTTCCTCTTCCAGCCCTTTCGCAAGACAGTGCTCAGGTGCGCGACTACCACTACGTAGAGACGCTCGACCCGTGGCTCAGTCATCAGAACAGCGCCTCGCTGACCCGTTTCCATTCCGCCAACATCTCAGAGGCCGAGGCCACCTTCAACCGTCAGCACGGTGGTTTCACCAACTACAGCGGCTCCCGCGACGTGGTGGAAGTGCGATCCCGCATCACCTCCATCTACCGCATCAACCGCCACACCGTGGTGACCGGCCAAATGGAGTACGGCAATTATGCAGGACGCGATATGGGCGGCAGTGTTTTTATACGTCCATCCCGCAAGCCCTTCGACATAGAAGAAGACTCCCTGACCAACCTGGGCAGGAAGCACCTTGACACCTACCGTCTGACAGGAGGCGCAGGCATAGACCTCTATCGCGGCATCTCCGTTGGCGCCCGCATGGACTATACGGCCGCCAACTATGCCAAATACAAAGACCTGCGCCACAAGAACAAACTGATGGACATGACCCTCACGACAGGTGTCTATGTTCCCCTCGGCTCCGTGTTGCGCATTGGCGCCAATTACTACTACCGCCGCACCACAGAGAGTGTCACCTTCAGTACCTACAGCCATGAGGAGAAAGTGTATAAAAGCCTCATCAACTTCGGCGCCCACATGGGACGTGTGGAGCAGTTCAGCATGTATGGTTTTACGAACTCCAGCCGCGAGATGCCCTTTGTAGACGACTACAACGGCGGCGGATTGCAGATAGGCCTTGACCTGGGCCGCCTCACCTTCGCCAACGAACTGACCGCAGCCCACCGTAAAGGCTATTATGGCCGCAAATCACCCTACACCGTAACCTTCACGCACCACTCATCCAACGTGTATGCCTATCGCGGTGGCCTCGTCTGCAACACAGGCAGCACATCGCATCATCTGGATGCCACCCTCTCGGCAGAGAATCTCCGCAATGACCTCTCCACCTACCGCGAGATGACCAATGAGGCCGGAGCCACCTATTATGAATATTACGACGACGTAAAGAGCGCCAACAAGCTCTGGGTAGAGGGGAGTGCGGCCTATACGCTCCATTGGGGCATCCACAACGAGCTTCCCACTTGGACACTGCGCGGCGGCATCAACTGGCTGCACCATAAGCAGACCGCCTATTCCTATCCCTACTACCGGCGACAGCGGACCGACCGCCAAGAATACTTTCTGGAAGGCGCCCGCAACCTCATGCTCCGCCGCGGCGTACTCCGTGTGCAGGCCACCCTGTCATGGGCAGAAGGAGCAGGAGCCCCCTTTGAAGACCTCACCTTTGTGGAGCCTTCTGACAAGCAGTCCCCTCCCCCCACGATGGACACTTGGCTCTACCGAGAGCACCAATGGCTCACCGCTGCCCAATATGCCGTAGGAGGGAGCGTGAAATACACCTTTGCGGTACCCGGCACCCGGCTTCACACCTTTGTGAAAGCCGCAGCCAGCCACCGCAAAGCCAATGAGACCAACAGCCACAGCCTCGGAAACGACCGCATCAGCGTCAGTCTGTCAGCGGGCTGCCAATTCTGAAGCCATAGAGATTCTACTCATCAGGCACATAGATTATTTTGCCATCCTCCATCTCGTAGGCCGTTCCAAGACGGCGTCCACGGCTTCCTGTCGCGCCATCAGCCTCGCCGCTCGCCTTGTAAGTCTTTATCTCCTTTCCTTTCCTCGTGACAATCTCCATCTTGTCCGTGCCAGGATTCTTCACCACGGTGAAGTCCTCCTTGCCGAAGACCTCAGTCATGTTCATGTGCATCACCATAGCCACCATCAGCGACACGGCGAAGACCATTGCCACATCGAAAAGGTTCACCACCACGCTCAGCGGGTCAGAGTCATCCTCCGATGCCACCCATCCATTTCTGCGCCGCTTTCTCATAACGAAGCATTTTTATTGATGACACTGGCCACGAAGTCGAGACTGTTGGCATCCTTTGCCATCCAGCGTTGCTTGAGCTGCAAGGTAAACAGCCCCACGGCACTGATAAGCAAGCCCACCACGGTTGCAGAGAAGACCACCTGCATGTTGTATGCCATACCGGCAATGTCACCCGTTGAAAGCCCCACCAAAGCCGGTGACATGGAAATCAAGGTTCCGATCAGTCCGAGCACAGGTCCCAGTTTGGTGAGCAGCCTTGACAGATTCACCTCCTTGGTCGCCTCAATCTCAAATCGGCTTACCAGATAGTCGGCATAGTCAGCATCGGGCTCATGTGCCAGCAAATCCTTCAGATAAAGCGTGAAGAGCATGTCAGAGTCCCCCTTTTCATCCATCAGTTGCCGCAGTTTCGGCAGAGACTCTGGCTGCAAGTCCTCAATGGACTTGTCGAGCAAGCGGCCGATGCGCCGTCTCGCCATGAAAGCACTGTAGGTAGCCCCCAAGAGCACCAGAGCCCTAAAGAAAAAGAAGATGAGCAACACAATGTCAGGAATGAGCATCGCATTGGCAATTGTAAAAAGCGCTTTAGATATTATTTCCATATTTTTTGTTGAATTTATTTTTCAATCTGTGGGTAAAGAACCCTATCAGGAAGAGCAGTGCGAATACCGACAGCGTGAACACCATGGCTGACCACTGCACCGGGGTCTCCTTGATGCCGTAGACCAACTGCCGTGTTTGTGTGGCCAGCAAGCCCACCACAGCTATGACGGCTGAGAGCAGCAAGTGCAACTCCACCCTGCCTTCCACTTGCGGCAAGATCCACGTCATGGCCCGGACGAGGACCAAGAGAGCCACCGCCGCCGTGAGGGCGAACCCAGCCCCCATGGCCAGGAAGTCAACACCAGGCAAGGCAAAAACCGTCATGGCAAGGGCATAGAACAAAGCCGGCAACAAGAGCAGATGTGGATATGCCCACAGCATCCACCCCATGAACGCTGGCTTCTTTTGGCAAACGATACCATCATTGAGCCATGAAAGGCAAAAAGAGAGGCACAGTGCCGCATCTACCGTGACGACCACCGCCATGTCCTGCAGTATCGCTGCATCGAGGAGCAGTGCGTGCAGTGCCGTCTTGGATAATGTCACCGCATACTGCATACTGGCAAACAAGAGCACTCCCAGCAGCAAGCAGAAGAGAATTTGTTGCCAAGACTTCCATAAACTTATTTTCAACGCCCCATTCAACAAGACGAGCGCTATTAGCAATCCTATCAATATCTCCATATCCGTTCTCCTATTGTCTACGGCGCAAGCGGAGCACCGTCCACACCAGCAAGGCCACGGTAATCAACGCCACCATTAAGCCTAAGACAGAAGTGAAGTTGAAGACCGTCTGTGGTTTGCCGTCCGTATCGAGCACCATCGATTTCTGTCCGCTGCCCGCATTTTTCACCTGCTCCATACTGGTGTTGTAGGCCATGCCCTCCTTTTTCGTGAGGTGGTCGGCCACAAAGTGCTGCAAAGGAGCGTTGTTGCAGACAAAATCCGTGCAAGCCGCCCCACTCTGGGTAGTTATTTGCGCATGCAGCCGTGCCGTGTTCTCCAGTTGCTGTGCAGAAGGTTTCCAAAAGCCCTTGCGTGCGCTCTCAAGCAGCACCGCCGTCATGGCCTGAAAAGCAGCCGGATTCTTCTCTTGGAAGAACTGGCGCACTCCCAACTCATGCTCGTCGGCCACATACATCCTGTAGAGGTCACCATAGAGTTGCGGGTCGAGCGCAGAAGGTCTTGTGGCATTCCACCCGAAGATGTTTCTGAACACCTCGCCAAACATTTGTGCGGTGCCCTCATCCCCCTTCATTCGTTCGCTCACAAAGGTTGGATTGAGCACGGTGGTACGCACCTCCACGGCAATGGCCTCGTTTAGTCCCTGCATGCGCCGGTTGGCGCGGTTCCTGTAGTCAGCCATCAAGGCATCCGGCTCCTTTCCTGTAAGCGACTTCACTGCAAGCGACAATCCACCGGTGAACTCATAGACATGGTCGAGAGAAACCGGTCCCCAGGTATTACTCTGTCTTGGTTGCACCACTACGTCAGTCTGCTGCAGGGCCGCTGTGAAGAGCCCCTTCTCAGCCACTCCCCAGTTTTCGTCATCGCCATAAGCCGTCCCCATATTGTTGAGATATCCCTCTACGAGTTCGCGGCTGTCCTTCCAGGAACCGCTTCTCTCGATATAATTCATCATTCCCGTACTGTATCCCCCGTTGACAGGTCCGAACACCCTCATTGAGGCCAGTTCACGTGCTCTTTTGGGCGCCATGCCACTCTCCACGAGTTGTTTTTCCTGTTCAACGGAGCCTTGGTGCACATAATTGCTGTCATTCACCTCCTCAGCGGCCATTTTGACCGCTTTTGTGATGAGTTTCAGCCTTGAGTCAGCGATATCTCTCAACTGTCCGCTCACCTGCACCACCACATTGATTCTGGGACGCCCCAATTTATCTGCCGGTATGAGACGTAGTGTCGCGATACGTCCCTCTGCATCCCTTACCGGTTCCACACCGAGCATCCACAGCGCCTGTGCCACAGTGGCTCCCTGTGTGGCGATGAACTCTCCGGCCCACAGCGTGTAACTCACCTTTTTAGGCCACTCCTTGTGCTTGTTCTGGTACAGGCGCAAGGTGTTCTCAGCCAGCCGTTTGCCATCCTCCCACGCCTGTGGGTCAGGCGTATTGTCAGGATTGATGCTGAACATATTCCTGCCCGTTGGCAATACATTCATATTGAGCACAGGATCGCCTCCCGGTGCCGGCAACACATTGCCCCCGTTGAGGGCGTGAACCATGGCATCAAATTCCTTTTCGGTAGACTCCAGCAGCAGTCGTCTGTAGGGGTCAGTCGCCATTCCTGCCATGACACGCTGCCTTGCCATTGGCAGATAATGGTGCGCCACGAAAGCATAGTCCTGCTGCTGTTTCTGCGTAATGCGCCCTTTGTCACAGTCGGCGCGTGCCATTTCGAAGGCCAGTGGTTCCACCTCCATGGCCAGCACCGTGTTGACGAGGTCCTGCTCCGAGTAGGGCACTCCCATGGTATAGTAAGCCCCCTGCATGCGCTCATTGGAGAGTTCCTCCAGGTGCGCGTCGATGCGTTGCATTTCATCGGCGCTGTAAGGCCGTGTCAGGGAACTGTCGAGCTGTAAGTCACGGTGCAGTCCCTGTTGCACCACATTCCGTTTGATTCTCAGCAAGAGCGCCTTATCTGCACATCCGCTTTCTACAGCCCGGTGCACATCTGCCAGCAGTGCCTCATACTTCCTGCGCATGCCGCTCTCTGCATAAGGCGGTGTGAGATAAGTGAGCAGTGTGGCCCTGCTGCGCCTTTTTGCGATGACGGCTTCCCCCACGTTGCCTGTAGTATAGAAATAGAAATGTGGCAGAGCGCCGATGAGCTGACTGCTCCAGTCATCAGCCCTCATGCCGGCATCCCGGCCAGGAGTGAACTCCAAGTTGCCGTGCGTGCCAAAATGTATCAGCGCATCGGCCTTGAATCCCTTCAGCAAATAAAGATACGGTGCGATGTAACTGTGAGGCGGCGGTACGTCCACCCCATGCACCAGTTTGAAGTCATCGTCGCCCAAAGCCGGTCTCGGCTGCGGGAAGAGCAACACATTGCCATAGCGCAGGCAAGCCACCGCCAAACTGTCGCCCCTTGCCAGTAGGTTGCCCGGAGCCTTTCCATAGCGGCTCACCACCGCCTCATACTGTCTGTCGGGCAACACCTCATGCGCCCATTTCTCATAGAGCGCTTTCTCCAGCCACTGCGGATGGCCATTCTCCATGTACTGCTGCTGAGCACCTTTGGCATAAGAGCCCAGGACGATGCCCTCTGTCTTCACTTGGCGGGCGAACTCCTTCAGCGAAGCCGGCAGTCCGCTCACGTCATATCCCGCTGCACGCAGCCGTTTCAGGAAGTTGTAGAGCGACGGTATCACCTCCATGCCGCTTGCCAGGAGGGCATCCTTTCCCGGCCGTTTGAAATAGCCGATGGCCAAGCGTTTGTCATGATTGCTCTTGCTGCGCAGTGACAACACCTTTTCAATATGGTCTACCAGCATCAGGCACCGGTCCATCTCCGCGGTGAAGCGGTAGTAGCCGTCCTTGTCCGGATTCTGCGTGGCGATACAGAAAGGAGCCGTGGCGCCGTCGATTTCAGGAATCACGATGCGTGTGTTTTTCGTTCCGCTTGTGAGCATGTGGGTCTTGTCCATCCATTCGTCGTGCGTCATGGCCACGGGGAAGGGACAGAAGAGCGCGATATCTTTCCGGTGTACCCACTGCATGAGCGTGTCATTGCCCAATCGTCCCATCGGCATATAAACCACGGCATCCGGTTGAAGCCTGCGCAACATCCCATCCCTTTTCTTGCCTATGGCAGAGAGCGGGAAGACATTGAATCCACGGTCGGTGAGCAGGGAAATGAGCGTATCGATGTGTTCACGGTTGCCCTCCGTGGGGAAAGTGATTCCTGATATGAGCGCGATATTGTGCGCATGCTCGTGATAGATGCCTTTCTTCCTCAGGTATTCCACCACCTGCTGCGGCGTATCGAAATACTTTCCATATTCACGGTGGTAGAAGATATTATTCAGTTTTCCGGCCGGCTGCCCAAAGTCCTGATCGCCCCATTTGTAAGGAGTGGCAATATGTCTGAGACAACGCAGTCCGTTACGGAAATTCTGTCGGCTGTCATTTTCGAAAAAAGCCTGAAGCAGTGCACACTCCTCAGGCTTGAGGTGATGGTTCTCGGCAAAACTGGAACTTTTGACTTGTTTGGTGAACACGGTGAGCCCTTTTTCGGCCCTTTCTCTCAGTTCAGCCAACTGGCTGCCGGTCAGGGTGAGGCGCCTGCCATAGAGTACCACCGCGTCATAACCTTTCAGACTGCCCATCTTCTCTGTTTCCACACATTCCACCCGTATATACCGGCTGTCATTACTGGTGACGATATCTGCCTGCTGCGTTCGCAAGGCATTGACCACCAGGATACGTGTAGGTGCCAGATAACGGCTATAGGCCAAATATCCGGCACCCAATAACAGAAGCAGTCCTGCTGCGACTGCCATCAGTCTCGTCTTTTTCAT
>CAJONT010000277.1 GCA_905235975.1 uncultured Prevotella sp. | reverse complement strand
TTTTATGGTTATGCTACATGTTTTTGCAAAGGTAGGTGTTTTTTCTGAAAAAGGAGGCCTATTTCGGCAAAAGTTGCCGCAAAACGGGGCGTCGTCGCCCCATTTATGCCCTTACCACACCTATGGAGAGCACGCTGATGCGGCAGGAGCAGGCTTCGGCGATGGGGCGTGCACAGGCCCAGACGGTGGCACCGGTGGTCACGATGTCGTCGATGAGCAGCAGGTGCTTGCCGTCGGCTCTTGCCGCATCGGTCAGCGTGAAGGCGTTTTCCACATTGCTCAGGCGCTGCGCCTGCGTCTTGCTGGTCTGACTGCTCTCGAAATGCTTGCGCTGCACGATGCCCGTGTCGATGGCGATGCCGGTCACCTCGCTCACCCCTTTGGCTATCTCCTCGCTCTGGTTGTAACCCCTTTCCCGCCGGCGTTTGCGTGCCAAGGGCACCGGCACGAGGGCGTCGATGCCGTCGAAGAAGTGAAAGGGTGCCATCTCCTCCGCCATCATGCGGCCCATTATCTGCCCTATCTCGGGGTGGTGGAAGTATTTCATGGCGTGTATGATGCGACTGGCCTCCGATCCTGCCTCGTAGAAGAAGAGGGCGGCGGCCCGTTCTATGGGCAGGCGGCCGTAGAAGCGTTTCGCCATGTCGTTGTCGTAGGGCTGCGCGGCATAGTCGGTGCGTGGCAGTTGCAGATTGCAGGGCGTGCACACCACCTCCTCGCCGATGGCGAGTCGGCAGCCGCATATCGCACAGGCCTGCGGCGAGAGAAGGTTCAGCACCCTGTGCCAGAAACTAATCCTCTTCTCCATCGTCGGGGGTGTCGTAGTCGTCGGTATGGTCAAGGCACTTCTTAATCAGGTCGAGGGTGAATCCCCTTCCCATGGCGAAGCGTATCAGACGGCCGTTGGCCTCATATTCGGAAGCGGCTTTTATGCTGCGCCGCTTGCTCTTGAGGAGCGGGCGCAGGATGCTCAGGTACACCTCGTCGTCGACGGCATCGAGCGCCTCACGGATGATGCTTTTGGGAATCTGTTTCAGGTAGAGCGCCTGTTCCACCTTTCGGCGGCCCCATTTGTTGCTCTGGATGCGGTCCTTCACAAACAGGCGGGCATAGCGGCTGTCGTCGATGAATTTCTCCTTTTCCAAATAAGCTATCACCTGCTCTTCTACGGCAGGGTCCACGTCCCATCGGCGCATCTTTTGCCGCATCTCGTAGGAGCAGTATTCGGCGCGGGCGCAGAGCGCCGTGAGTTTGGTCAGTATTTCTTGTTCTGTCATGTCAGGGGGATGGTAAAGCGTGTTCAGGGCAGACGGCAATGGACGAAGCGGGGCTTGCCGAAGGGGTCGGGAAGGGTGGTTACGTCGCAGAATCCCGTGGCGGTGAGCAGACGGACTGTCTCTTCGCTCTTTTCGGCATTGATTTCGAAAAACAGTTTGCCGCTTTGCCGCAGCGCAAGCCGCGCATAGCGGGCTATGTGGCGGTAGAAGAGCAGCGGGTCATCGTCGTCGACAAACAGAGCGGTATGGGGTTCATGTTCCAGCACGTGGCGGTCCATCTGTCCCGCTTCCGACCGGCAGACGTAGGGCGGGTTCGATACAATGACGTCCCATCGCCCGGTGTCGTGGGGCGGATGCAGGGCATCGGTGTGGCTGAAAGCGACAGATGCCTTCAGCAATAGAGCATTCTCCCGTGCCGTGCACAGAGCCTCCTCGGAGAGATCCCAGGCCTCCACCCTCGAATCGGGTATCTCCAAGGCCAGTGTGATGGCGATGCAGCCGCTGCCAGTACCGATGTCAAGGATGTCGGGGTGGACAGGCGCCTGACGCGCCACTATCCTGCACAATTCCTCTGTCTCGGGGCGCGGTATCAGCACGTGGGGGTTGACGCGGAATTGGCGGTTGCCGAACCACGCCGTTCCCACCACATATTGCACAGGCTCTGCCCCTTCCAAGCGGCGCATGCATTGCTCAAGTTGGGCTTTCTCATCCTCCGTGAGACTGTCGACACCGCCGCAGTAGAGGTCGGCCATAGACAGGCCGAACCGTTCTTCCAAGAGCAGCAGCACGACGGCGCGGGCCTCTCTCTCTTCGTACAGAGGGGTGAGCCGATTCCAAAGGTCTCTTGGCTGTGTCATGTGCGTACAGGTGGGGTGCTATGAATGGTTTCTGCAAGCGGAGAAACGGTCTATCACATTGCCGTCGACGACTTCGTGCGACAGGTGTGCGGCACCAATAGGCACCTTCGGGGCGGGTGTGCCGTCGCCCACGGTAATGCTGCCCGTCTCCACCCTGATTTCATCCCACAGGCCTGCCTCCATAAATGCGCGCAGGGTGGCACCGCCCCCTTCCACCATCAGCGACTGAAGCGACTGCTCACGGCACGCCGCCAGCACCTGGTGGATGCCGAACGCATGGGAGAGGACCATCTTCACGGGGTCGGGGCCGCTCCAGTAGCGCACATTGAGTCGGGGGTGTTCCCGTTCCTCTGTCACGCGTCCCACGACAATTGCCTCATATTCTGCCCGCAACTGATGTACGAGCATACGGGTGACGGGCGTGGAGACGGCCACCGCCCTGCCATGGTCGTCGAGGAAACCGTCGGCAGTCTGTGCCCATTTCAGCAAGATATAAGGACGGTTGTGCTGATGGAAGGTGAAAAAACGGCGGTTGAGCCAGCGGCATTCATCCTCAAGCACACCCACGGTCACCTCAATGCCCGCCTCGCGGAGCATCTGGATACCCCTTCCCTGCACTTTGGCAAAGGGGTCTACACACCCCACCACCACGCGGGCCACTCCTTTGCGGATAATCAGTTCGGCGCAAGGCGGGGTCTTGCCATAGTGTGCACACGGTTCCAAGCTCACATAGACAGTGGCTTGCGGAAGCAGGGCCTCATCCTGTTCACTCACCGATGCGAAGGCATTCACCTCGGCATGTCCCTCGCCGCAACGCACATGATAGCCTTCGCCGATGATACGGCCGTCGGCCACTATCACGGCTCCCACCATGGGGTTGGGACGGGCACCATAGAAACCGCACTGTGCGAGTTGGAGGCACCTCCGCATAAAAATTTCGTCGGTCACTGTCTGTGTCATATCTCCGTTTCCGTGGAAAGAGAAGGCTATGTTATTTCCTGCCGAAGTCGGCAGGTATCTCACCCCATTGCTGGGTCTCCCATTTGATGATGGGAGTACGCACACCGTGGGTGCGGAGCCACATTTCGGCGCGCGCGATGATTTGATAGAGCGGTTCGGTCTTGGGCGTGCGTTCCAGGGTGGTCTTGCATTTCTTCTTGTTCACCCAGAGAATGGCGTTGTAGCTGTCGGAGTAGATGGTCTTTTGTATTCCTTGCCGTTCCATCAGCGCAAGGGCATGTACGATGGCCAGGAATTCGCCGATGTTGTTGGTGCCGAAGACAGGTCCGAAATGAAACACCTGCGCCCCTGTGGCCAAATCGATGCCTTGGTATTCCATCTGGCCGGGATTGCCCGAACAGGCCGCGTCCACCGCCCATGCGTCGGCCCGCACCTCCGCCGGCAGCGGAAGCACGGTGTCATGACGGTCGTCGGGCGGATTGGTAAGTGAGTTTCTTGCAGCCATCTTACATACGTTCAGGCACTTCGATGCCCAGCAGAGCCATGCCGTTCTTGATTACCTTGGCCACATTGGCGGCCAGCACCAGGCGCAGCACCTTCTTCTCCTCGCTTTCAGCCTTCAGGATGCTGTAGTCGTGGTAGAACTGGTTGAAAGCCTTGGTGAGCTCATAGCAGTAGGTGGCGATGCCGCTGGGCGAGTAATCCTTGCCGGCCTGACTTACGGCATTGCCGTAGTCGCTCAACTTCTGTATCAGTTCCATCTCCTTGGCATCGACAGCGGTGTCGGTGGGCACTTCGGCGGGCAGCACAATGCCTTCGGCCTCGGCCTTGCGCAAGATGCTGCGTATGCGGGCGTGGGTGTACTGGATGAAGGGACCCGTGTTGCCGTTGAAGTCGATACTCTCTTCCGGGTTGAAGAGCATATTCTTGCGGGCATCCACTTTCAGGATGAAGTATTTCAGAGCACCCAAGCCCACGATGCGTGCAATCTCTTCTTTCTCTTCATCGCTGATGTCTTCCAACTTGTTCACCTTGTCCTCGCTCAGTCGGCGGGCATCGGCTATCATGGTGGCAATCAGGTCGTCGGCGTCCACCACGGTGCCCTCGCGGCTCTTCATCTTGCCGTTGGGCAGTTCCACCATGCCGTAGGAGAAGTGTACCAGTTCCTTGCCCCACTTGAAGCCGAGG
>CAJONT010000276.1 GCA_905235975.1 uncultured Prevotella sp. | reverse complement strand
ATCCAGTTTCAGTTCCTCAATTACCTCATAGCAATAACAAGGTCAAGGCAGACTTACTTCTAAGACGATCAACAACGTGGTTTTGAATAGTCTGCCAATTACCTTGATTAAATTAAGGTGTGTTCTATTAATTCTGAAAATTTTAAAGGCTGTGTTCCATCGGTTTCGTTTCGGTCGACATAATGAATAGAACCCACCTAAGGTGGATCGCGGGAATCTTTCCCGCGATTCACCTTAGGTTATCTTTGTGGGTGCGATTGTGGAGAGCGGGGTGACACACTCAGCAGCCAAAGGCCGGCAAAGGTGAGGAGACCGTTGAGCATGAGCATTTCGTAGCCGAAACGGTAGTGGAAGAAATGGGAGGAGACGGTATCGACGGCAAAGCAGATGAGGGGCGATGCCACCGCCACAAAAGGCACATAGCGGTCGCGCACGGCACGCTTTGTGACCAGTCCGAAGGCGAAAAGGCCGAGAAGCGGCCCGTAGGTGTAGCCGCACATCACATAAATGGCATCGATCACGCTCGATGAATTGACGAGCCGGAAGAACAGCACGAATGCCACGAAGACCGCCGCCACAACCACATGCACACGGTGCCGCAGGCGCACATCGTCAGGGCGCCGCAGCAGGTCGACACAGCAACTCGTGGTGAGGGCGGTAAGGGCGGAATCGGCACTTGAGAAGGATGCCGCCACGATGCCCACGGAAAAGAGCACCACAACCCCCTGCCCCAGACGACCTGTGGCAGCAAACATGGGCAACAGTTCATCGCCTGTGGCCGGCATGGGAATGCCCTGCCTTGCCGCCAGCATGGTGAGCAGCACACCGAGCGCCAGGAAGAGGAAATTGGCAGGCACGAAGGCGAAACCATAGCTGCACATGTCTTTCTGCGCATCGCGCAGCGTCTTGCAAGTAAGGTTTTTCTGCATCATGTCCTGGTCGAGCCCCGTCATCACCACCACAATGAAGATGCCACTGAGGAACTGTTTCCAAAAATACTGCTTCGACACCCAGTCGTCGAACACAAACATACGCCCTTTTTCATCGGCCATGACCGCCTGCAGCGCCTCGCGCGGCGACATGCCGAGTTGTGCCGTCACCTGAAAAATGATGAGGATGAGGGCGGAAAACATGCACAGCGTCTGGAAGGAGTCGGTCCAGACAATCGTCTTGATGCCACCCCGCCGTGTGTAGAGCCAGATGAGCACCACCATCACCACCACGGTGGCCACGAAGGGCACGCCATAGGGCTCCAGCACAAAGCGGTGGAGGATGATGCACACCACATAGAACCGTGCCGCCGCCCCCGTCATCTTGGAGAGGACGAAGAAAGCCGCCCCGGTGGTGTAGGAACGTGTGCCGAGTCGCTGGTGGAGATAAGAGTAGATAGTGGTGAGCCGGAAGCGGTAGTAGACCGGCAGCAGCACGAACGCCACCGCCATGTATCCGAGGATGAAGCCTATGCAGGTCTGCATATAGGTCATGCCCGTGAGAGTGACCATGCCCGGCACGCTGACGAAGGTGACGCCTGAAATGGAGGCGCCTATCATGCCGAACGCCACCAGATACCACGGTGAGCGCCGGTTGCCACGGAAGAAAGTGTCGTTGTCGGCCTTGCGCGACGTGAAGCGGCTCAGCAGCATGAGCACGCCGAAATAGGCTATCACCGTGAGCAGGATGGTCATGACAAGAGAGATTTATTGTGACCCTCCATCTCGCGCAGCACGAACACCGCTTCGCCCACCGTCTTGACGTCATTCACCAAGAGGGCACGTTTGCCCGACTGGACCTTAAACTGGCAGCGGCGACCATTATCCGCCACATACTGAATCATATTGTCGAAGAGAGTGCTCTTGTAGAAGGGACTTGTGTCGTTCTTGACGAGAAACATCTGCATCTTGCCGTTCTTGAGCACGATGCGTTCACATCCCAAGTGGCGGCCCAGTCTTCTGAGCGACACCACCTGCATGAGTTCGAGTCCCTCACGCGGCACAGGGCCGAATCGGTCTTCAAGGCGTTTGCGGTAGGCATCGAGGTCGCGCTCATCGGTGATGTTGTCCAGTTCTCTGTAGAGCAGCATGCGCTCGCTGCTTCCCGGCACATAACGGTCGGGGAAGCACATCTCCATATCGGTTTCCACCATACAGTCTTCCACGAAGTCGTCGCCCGAAATCTTTCTCCCCTGCTTCATCTCTTTTTCAAAGAGGTCGTTGAACTCAGTGTTCTTCAGTTCCGTCACAGCCTGATTGAGGATTTTCTGATAGGTTTCATAGCCCAAGTCCTCCATGAATCCGCTCTGTTCGGCTCCGAGCAGGTTGCCCGCACCGCGGATGTCGAGGTCCTGCATGGCCAGGTTGAAGCCGCTGCCCATCTCGGAAAAGTTTTCCAGGGCTTCGAGGCGCTGGCGTGCCTGTGGAGAAAGGGCGGCTTTCGGCGGAGCGATGAGATAGCAGAACGCCTTTCGGTTGGAGCGCCCCACCCTGCCCCTCATCTGGTGCAGGTCGGAGAGGCCGAAACGGTGCGCATCGTTGATGATGATGGTGTTGGCATTGGGGATGTCGATGCCATTCTCCACGATGGTGGTGGAGAGGAGCACGTCGTAGTCGTAGTTGATGAATCCCATGACGATTTGCTCCAGGTCTTCGGGTTTCATCTGTCCGTGCCCCACTGCCACACGTGCATCGGGCACCCGTTCGCGAATGACATGCTCTATCTCGGTGAGTTTAGAGATGCGGCTGCTCACGAAGTACACCTGTCCGTTGCGGCTCATCTCGAAGTTGATGGCATCGGCGATGAGTTCTCTGCTGAAGGTGGCCACCTCGGTGTACACGGGCAGGCGGTTGGGCGGCGGGGTGCGTATGATGCTCATGTCGCGTGCCCCCATGAGGGAGAACTGCAAGGTGCGCGGAATGGGCGTGGCCGACATGGTGAGGGTGTCGATATTGGTCTTGAGGCGGCGCAGTTTCTCCTTTGTCGATACGCCGAATTTCTGTTCCTCATCGATGATGAGCAGTCCGAGGTCTTTCCACTCCACCGTCTTGCCCAGAATCTTGTGCGTGCCGATGAGGATGTCGATGCGTCCCGCCTTGAGGTCGTCGAGCACCTGACGGGTCTGCTTGGCTGAGCGGGCACGCGAGAGGTACTCCACCCTGACGGGCAGATTGCGCAGACGGTCGCGGAAGGTCTGGAAGTGCTGGAAGGCGAGCACAGTGGTGGGCACAAGGAGCGCCACCTGCTTGGAGTCGCATGCCGCCTTGAAGGCCGCCCTGACAGCCACCTCCGTCTTTCCGAATCCCACGTCGCCACACACAAGACGGTCCATGGGGCGGTTGCTTTCCATGTCGCCCTTCACGTCGTTGGTGGCCTTGAGCTGGTCGGGGGTGTCCTCATAGAGGAAGCTGGCCTCCAGCTCATGCTGCATATAGGTGTCGGGACTGAAGGCGAAGCCCCTCACCGCCCTTCTCTTGGCATATAATTTAATAAGGTCGCGCGCGATGTCCTTGATACGGTTCTTGGTGCGCTCCTTCATGCGCTCCCATGCCCCAGAGCCCAGGATGCTGAGCCGTGGCGGCGTACCGTCGTTGTTGCTTCTGTACTTGGATATCTTATAGAGCGAGTGCAGCGACACATCGACGGTGTCGCCCCTTTGGTAGATGATGCGTATCTTCTCCTGATAGCTGTCGCCCTGCGGCACGCGTACAAGTCCGAAGAACTTGCCCACGCCATAATCGATGTGCACCACGAAGTCGCCCGGCTGCAATTCCTGCAGTTCCTTCATGGTGAGCGCCATCTTTCCGGCGCGCGCCACATCCGAGCGGAGGTTGAACTTATGGAAGCGGTCGAAGATCTGGTGGTCGGTAAAGAGGCAGATGCGCAGGTTGCGGTCGGCGAAGCCCTCATGGAGTGCCTTGTCCACGGCCTCGAAGGGGATGCCGCTGTGCAGGCTGTCGTAAGAGTCGGTATCGGTGCCGGTATCCTGACCGGAGAAGATGTCGCGGAGTCGCTGAATCTGTTTGGCACTGTCGGCCATGATGCAGAGGCGGTATCCCTGCAAGAGGTAGTCGTTGAGGGTCTGTGTGAGCAGACTGAAATTTTTGTGGAAGAGCGGCTGCGGGGTAATGTCGAACTTCAGTGTGGCGGAGGGTGTGGCAGACGGTTTTGCCCCGAACTCAATCCGCTTCATGGCGCCAAATTCTGCCTTGAAGACAGACTGCGTGACCAGTTGCATCTCCCTACGCATCTGCTGCATGATGGCATCGCGTTCCATCTCGGGCGCCGTTTCCAACTTCTCGGT
>CAJONT010000275.1 GCA_905235975.1 uncultured Prevotella sp. | reverse complement strand
GGGGAAGGTCATCGACTCGAGCACGATGGGGTGTGCCTCATCGCACAGCGTGTCGCCCGTATGGATGTCCTTGAATCCTACACCGGCGCCGATGTCGCCTGCGTCGATTGCATCCATGGGAATTTCCTTATTGGAGTTCATTTGGAAGAGGCGGCTGATGCGTTCTTTCTTTCCGGAGCGCGGATTGTAGACGTACGAGCCGGCCTGCACCTTACCGGAGTAGACGCGGAAGAACACGAGCCTGCCCATATAGGGGTCGGTGGCTATCTTGAAGGCGAGCGCCGATGTCGGTGCGTCTTCAGAAGGTTTGCGGTCTTCGCTCTCCTCTGTTTCGGGGTTTGTTCCCACGATGTTCTCAGTGTCGAGGGGTGAGGGCAGGAAAGCGCACACATAGTCGAGCAGGGGCTGCACGCCTTTGTTCTTGTATGAGCTTCCGCACACCATAGGCGTGACTTCCATGGCCACGGTGCCTTTGCGGATGGCAGCGATGATTTGCTCTTCGGGAATCTCATCACCCTCGAGGAATTTCTCCATGAGGTCGTCATCGTAGTTGGCTGCCGTTTCCAGCATTTTATCACGCCATTCCTGAGCCTCGTCGACGAGGTTGGCGGGAATGTCTTCCAAGTCATATTCGGCACCCATGGTCTCGTCGTGCCAGAGGATTGCTTTCATCCTGATGAGGTCGACGACACCCTTGAAGTTTTCTTCGGCGCCGATGGGTATCTGTACGGGGCACGGATTGGCTCCCAGGATGTCGCGCATCTGCTGCACGGTCTCGAAGAAGTCGGCTCCCGAACGGTCCATTTTATTAACGTATCCTATACGTGGCACATTGTATTTATCAGCCTGACGCCACACGGTCTCCGACTGGGGCTGCACGCCGTCGGCAGCGGAATAGGTGGCGACAGCACCGTCGAGCACCCTCAGCGAGCGTTCCACCTCGGCAGTGAAGTCGACGTGTCCCGGAGTATCGATGAGGTTGATCTTGTACTTCTTGTCGTTCCATTCCCAATAGCAGGTAGTGGCAGCCGATGTAATGGTGATGCCCCTTTCCTGTTCTTGTGCCATCCAGTCCATAGTGGCTGCGCCATCGTGCACCTCACCAATCTTGTGCGTCTTACCTGTATAGAACAGGATACGCTCCGACGTGGTGGTCTTACCGGCGTCGATGTGAGCCATAATTCCGATGTTGCGTGTCAAGTGCAAATCTTGTTTTGCCATCTTAATCTTATCTTTTTACCTTATAGTCTGTTTAGAATCTGAAATGTGCGAATGCACGGTTGGCTTCTGCCATGCGGTGCATGTCTTCCTTACGCTTGTAGGCACCGCCCTGATTGTTGTATGCGTCCATGATCTCGGCAGCCAGCTTCTCAGCCATACTCTTACCTCCGCGCTTGCGTGCGAAATTGATCATATTCTTCATGGAGACGCTCTCCTTGCGGTCGGGACGTATTTCGGTAGGCACCTGGAAAGTGGCACCACCGATACGGCGGCTCTTCACCTCCACCTGCGGGGTGATGTTGTCGAGAGCCTGCTTCCATATTTCAAGGGGAGTCTTCTCCTCTTTCGACATTTTGTTCTTGACGATGTCGAGAGCGTTGTAGAAGATTTCGTACGAAATGTTCTTCTTGCCATCGTACATGAGATGATTCACGAATTTGGAGACCTTCTGGTCGTTGAAGACGGGATCGGGCAGGATCACGCGCTTCTTGGGTTTTGCTTTTCTCATTTTGTTGTTTTAAAATAATTTCTGCGTGGGGCTGTTGTGCTTGCTTCAACGCTCACTCGAGAGCATTTACTCAACCTGCTAACAAATCTCCAGCAAAACGGGTTTTGAAAAACGGGCTTTAGAATAACCTTCTCCGGTTATTTATTTCTTAGCCTTTGGACGTTTGGCACCATATTTTGAGCGGCGCTGAGTGCGGTTGGCCACTCCGGCGGTGTCGAGAGTACCGCGAACGATGTGATAGCGTACACCTGGCAGGTCTTTCACACGACCGCCGCGGACGAGAACGATACTGTGCTCCTGAAGGTTGTGTCCTTCACCGGGGATGTAGGAGTTCACTTCCTTCTGGTTTGTCAGTCTTACACGGGCAACTTTTCTCATTGCCGAATTAGGCTTCTTCGGGGTTGTCGTATACACACGGACGCAAACGCCACGACGCTGGGGACATGAGTCCAGAGCGGGTGACTTGCTCTTGTCGACAAGTGCCTTTCTGCCTTTTCTTACTAATTGCGAAATAGTAGGCATTGTTTTTTGTTTTTAATTATTTATATATATGTTGTATTATAATATTTCAAACTCATACGGTATGGACATAGTCGTACCACACCAATTTGGGGTGCAAAGGTACAAATTTTAGGTGGCATAACCTAATTAAAGGTTTTTGAAAAAGTATGCATTTTGTTGAATTTAACCAACAATAACAGATTTCACATAAATTAACATTCAAAAAGTATCATTTTCCGTGATTGGCCGTTGTTTCGGGCCATGTGTTGGGGTGTTTCACGCCACTGGGCGGCAGGACACACACAGCGAGGTCCTTGCCACCCAGTGAGGTGTATCAGAGCAGGAAAGGCATGTTCCCCTACCCTGCTTCAGGTCGTTAAGCCTCGCCCTTTCCTATGTTGAAGGGAGCGATGGTACGCGGCTGCTGGTTGGGCAGTTCGATGCGTCCGAACTGTTTCTCATATCGCATGATATTCTCCTGCAGCGTAATGGCGAGCCTTTTTGCATGTTCGGGCGAGAGGATGATTCTGCTTCTCACCGTAGCCTTCGGTGCGCCTGGCAGCAATGCAGCCAAGTCGACAACAAACTCCGAGCTGGAGTGTGCAATGAGAGCGAAATTGGAGTAAATGCCTTGTGCCACTTCGGGAGTGATTTCCACCTGCAGCTGTTTACCTTGCGGTTGTTTCTCGTTTTCCATTTTTTATGAAGATAATGGCGGCAGGACAGAGGGTGTCCTGCCGCCAGATTATACAATGCGGTTTAATCTTCCGACGTCGTCTGTCCGTCGGGGAAGTCAATCACGTTCTTGAGGTTAGCCTGAAGGCGGTCGTGTTCTTCTTTCGAGCCCACGATGAGTCTATCCCACATTCTGAGGCCGGTACCGGCGGGGATGAGGTGTCCGCAAATCACGTTCTCCTTCATACCCTCCAGGTTGTCCACCTTTCCGCGTATAGCAGCCTCATTGAGCACCTTGGTCGTCTCCTGGAAGGAGGCAGCCGACATGAAGCTCTTGGTCTGCAAAGCGGCACGCGTGATACCCTGCAGTATCTGGGTAGAGGTAGCCGGCACCACGTCGCGCACCTTCACCAGTTTGAGGTCACGGCGCTTGAGGCTTGAATTCTCATCGCGCAGTTTACGTGCAGAGATAATCTGGTTGTCGCGGATGGTCTCGCTGTCACCGTGGTCGATGACATACTTCTTACCCCAGATGCGGTCGTTCTCCTCGGCGAAGTCGAGTTTGTCGACCACTTCCTGCTCCAGGAAGACGGTATCGCCAGGTTCTTCGATCATCACCTTGCGCATCATCTGTCGTACGATCACCTCAAAGTGCTTGTCGTTGATTTTCACACCCTGCAAGCGGTACACATCCTGCACCTCGTTGACGATATACTCCTGCACGGCGGTGGGGCCTTTGATGGCGAGGATATCGTTGGGTGTGATGTTGCCTTCGCTGAGCGGTGTACCAGCGCGCACGGCGTCATGTTCCTGAACCAGGATCTGCTTCGAGAGCGACACCTGATAGGTACGCTGTTCGCCCGTCTTGCTGGTAACGATAATCTCACGGTTGCCTCGTTTCACGCGTCCCATGGTCACCTCGCCGTCGATTTCACTCACCACAGCAGGGTTAGAGGGGTTGCGAGCCTCGAAGAGCTCAGTGACTCGGGGCAGACCACCAGTGATGTCACCACCCTTCACCACGCTGCGCGGAATCTTAATCAGTGTGGCACCGGTATCAATCTCCTGGTTGTCCTCCACCTGAATATGTCCACCCACAGGGAAGATATAGGTGCCGAGCACCTGTCCGTTCTCGTCAAGCACATCGCAGGTAGGCACGAGGTTCCTGTCTTTCGACTCTGTGATGATGCGCTCTGCCATACCTGTCGTCTCGTCCTGGTCGGTCTTGTAGGTTTCACCTTCAATCACGTTGGAGAAACGGAGTTTTCCCTTGAACTCGCTGACGATCAAAGCGTTGAAAGGATCCCATTTTGCGATGAGGTCACCCTTCTTCACCTCAGCCCCATGCTCAAAGTAAAGGGAGCTTCCATAAGGTACGGGCAGAGTGGAGAGCACGATACCCGTGTTGATGTCGATGAACCTTACCTCAGTGAGTCGGCTCACCACCATCTGGCACTCGCGTGCCACAGTCGTTGGGTCTTCAACGAAAGGCACGGTACGTATTTCGTCGAATTCGATGCGTGCATCGTTCTTGGCCACGATAGAAGCATTGGCAGCCGCATTGGCGGCCACACCGCCGGCGTGGAACGTACGCAGCGTAAGCTGTGTTCCCGGCTCACCAATGGCCTGTGCAGCGATGACACCTACGGCCTCACCCTTCTGCACCATTCGGCTGGTTGCGAGGTTACGTCCGTAGCACTTCATGCACACACCCTTACGGCTCTCGCAGGTGAGCACCGAGCGTATCTCCACGCTCTCAATGCCAGATTCCTCGATGGCCTGTGCCAAAGGCTCGGTGATTTCCTCTCCGGCATTCACGATAAGTTCGCCGGTGTGGGGATTGACGATGTCGTGCACAGACACACGACCGAGGATACGCTCGCTGAGTGAAGAAATGATTTCGTCGCCGCTCTTCAGCGCGGTGCAGTTGAGTCCGCGGAGGGTGCCGCAGTCTTCGTCTGTAATGATGACGTCGTGCGAGACGTCGACGAGGCGTCGTGTGAGGTAACCGGCGTCGGCCGTCTTCATGGCGGTGTCGGCAAGACCCTTTCGGGCACCGTGCGAAGCGATGAAGTATTCGAGCACCGACATACCCTCCTTGAAGTTGGAGAGAATCGGGTTCTCAATAATCTGTGCGCCTTCGGCACCTGCCTTTTGCGGTTTGGCCATCAAGCCGCGGATACCGGAGAGCTGTTTGATCTGGTCTTTAGAACCACGGGCACCCGAGTCGAGCATCATATAGACAGCGTTGAAGCCCTGGTCGGCCTCCTTCATCTGCTTCATGAGCACGTTGCTGATATCGTTGTTGACGTGCGTCCATGTATCAATCACCTGGTTGTAGCGCTCGTTGTCGGTGATGAAGCCTAAGCTGTAGTTATCGGTAATCTGGCGAACCTCTTCATTACCCTTCTCAATCAGTTCAGCCTTCTCGGCCGGGATGATGATATCATCGAGGTTGAAGGAGAGACCAGCCTTGTAAGCCATGCGGTAACCCAGGTTCTTGATACCGTCGAGGAACTCGCAGGCCCTTGCAAAGCCCACCGTCTTGATGACGTTGGCGATGATGTCGCGGAGACTCTTCTTGGAGATGACCTCGTTGACGTAGCCCACCTCATCGGGTATGATGCCGTTGACGATGACCCTACCCACGGAAGTCTCTATAAACTGTGTAATGCCGTTCTCGTCGGTCTCCACCTCACCGTTCTTGTCACGCTTTACAAGCTGTATGGGAGCATGCAGGTCGCAACGTCCCTCGTGGTAGGCGATGATGGCTTCTTCCGAACCGTAGAACTTGAGTCCGGCACCCTTTGCACCCGGGCGCAGTTTGGTGATATAGTACAGACCGAGCACCATATCCTGTGAAGGCACCGTGATGGGCGCTCCGTTGGCAGGATTAAGGATGTTGTGGCTCTGCAACATGAGGATTTGTGCCTCAAGCACTGCCTCGTTGCTGAGCGGGAGGTGCACAGCCATCTGGTCGCCGTCGAAGTCGGCGTTGAATGCGGTACATGCGAGGGGATGGAGCTGGATGGCCTTGCCCTCGATGAGTTTCGGCTGGAAAGCCTGGATACCGAGTCGGTGCAGCGTAGGAGCACGGTTCAGGAGCACGGGGTGTCCTTTCATCACGTTCTCAAGGATATCGTATATGACGGGCTCTCTGCGGTCGACGATTTTCTTTGCGCTCTTCACCGTCTTGACGATGCCTCGCTCAATGAGTTTTCGGATGATGAAAGGCTTGTAGAGCTCGGCTGCCATGAGTTTGGGCAGACCGCACTCACCCATTTTCAGTTCCGGGCCGACGACGATCACAGAACGGGCCGAATAGTCGACACGTTTACCGAGCAGGTTCTGACGGAAGCGTCCCTGTTTACCTTTCAGCGAGTCAGAGAGCGACTTGAGAGGTCTGTTCGACTCGCTCTTCACGGCGCTGCTCTTGCGCGAGTTGTCGAAGAGACTGTCGACAGCCTCCTGCAGCATACGTTTCTCATTGCGCAGAATCACCTCGGGAGCCTTTATCTCAATAAGTCTCTTCAGGCGGTTGTTGCGTATGATGACGCGACGGTAAAGGTCGTTGAGGTCGGAAGTGGCAAAGCGTCCGCCGTCGAGGGGCACGAGGGGTCTGAGTTCAGGCGGTGTGACGGGGATGATTTTCATTATCATCCATTCAGGTCTGTTCTCGTCCTTGTTGGAACGGAAGGCCTCTACCACCTGCAGGCGCTTCAGAGCCTCCGTCTTCCTCATCTGCGAGGAGTCGGTGTTGGCACGTCCGCGCAGTTCCTCAGCCAGTTTGTCGAGGTCGAGTGAAGCGAGGAGGTCGTAGACGGCCTCAGCACCCATTTTGGCAATGAACTTGTTGGGGTCGCTGTCGGGCAGTTTGCTGTTGTCGATGCCACCCTGCGGCAGGATGTTCTCCACGATTTCGATGTATTCCTCTTCGGAGATAAGGTCGAGGCGGTGTGAACCGTTTATATCTTCCTTCTCCTTGCCTCCTTCAGAGGTCTGGTATCCCTCAAGGGCACCCGGCTGGATGACCACATACTTCTCGTAATAGATAACGGAGTCGAGTTTCTTTGTGGGCAGTCCGAGCAGGTAGCCGATCTTGTTGGGCAATGAGCGGAAATACCATATATGTGCCACGGGCACGACGAGCTCGATGTGTCCGGAGCGTTCGCGGCGCACTTTCTTCTCAGTCACCTCGACACCGCAACGGTCGCACACGATACCCTTGTAGCGTATTCTCTTGTACTTGCCGCAGCCGCACTCGAAGTCTCTTGTAGGACCGAAGATGCGTTCGCAGAAAAGGCCGTCGCGCTCAGGTTTGTATGTACGGTAGTTGATGGTTTCGGGTTTGGTCACTTCGCCGTAGGAATTCTCAAGGATTTCCTCAGGAGAGGCCAGCCCGATGGTGATCTTCGTGAAATTATTCTTGATCTTTGATTCTTTCTTAAAAGCCATGTTCTATACGTTTAGTCGAGTTTGACGCTTAATCCAAGTCCGCGGAGTTCGTGCAGCAGCACGTTGAGAGATTCGGGAATGCCGGGAGTAGGCATGGGGTCGCCCTTTACGATGGCCTCGTAGGCTTTGCTTCTACCCACCACGTCGTCACTCTTGATGGTGAGTATTTCCTGCAGCACGTGGCTGGCACCGAAGGCCTCGAGGGCCCAAACCTCCATTTCGCCGAATCGCTGTCCGCCGAACTGTGCCTTACCTCCGAGGGGTTGCTGTGTAATGAGCGAGTACGGACCGATGCTGCGTGCGTGCATCTTGTCTTCCACCATGTG
>CAJONT010000274.1 GCA_905235975.1 uncultured Prevotella sp. | reverse complement strand
TTTTCCGTAACTTTGCAAATTAATAGCTGGAATGCTTATGAATGTGACCGAACTACTGGCCCAGACGACAGGCCGCCATTTCTCAATAGAGCTGCTGCCCCCGCTGAAAGGCAACGGCACGGAGGGTATGTACCGCAACATCGACAAACTGTTGCCTTATGGTCCGCTCTTCATCAACATCACCACTCACCACTCTGAGTTTGTGTACAAAGAGTTGCCCAATGGGCTGCTGGAACGCCACCGCCTGCGCCGCCGCCCCGGCACCATAGCCATCGCCGCCGCCATCCAGCATCGTTACAACGTGCCAGTGATACCGCATGTGATATGCAGCGGTGCCACGGTGGAGAGCATCGAGTATGAACTGCTCGACCTGCAGTTTTTAGGCATCAGCAACCTGCTGCTGCTGCGTGGTGACAAGGCACGCGACGACAAGACGTTCACACCCACTCCCGGCGGCCATGCCCATACCACGGACCTCATCCGTCAGGTGAACCGCTTCAATGAAGGGTTTTTCGCCGACGGCACACCCATCCGCCGTCCCGGTGCTCCGTTCCACTACGGCGTGGCCTGCTATCCTGAGAAGCATGAGGAGGCTCCCAACCTTGAACAAGACATGCTGCACCTGAAAGAGAAACAGGACATGGGCGCACAATATGCCGTGACCCAACTTTTCTACGACAACAAGAAATATTTCGAGTTTGTGAAGAAGGCGCGCGCCATGGGCATCACCATACCCATTATCCCGGGGCTGAAGCCCTTCGCCAAGCTCTCACAGCTCACGGTGATTCCCAAGACCTTCCACTGCGACATCCCCGAGGAACTAGCCGCCGAAGTGCTGAAATGCAAGACCGACGAGGATGCCATGCGCTTAGGTGTGGAATGGACCACCGCCCAATGTCGTGGGCTGTACAGTCAAGGCGTGCACAATATCCACTTCTACACCCTGTCGGCCACCGACTCGGTACAGCAGGTGCTGAAAAGACTTATGTAACCGCATACCGCCATGATACGCTTCGCCGATGTGATAGGACAAGAAGGAGCCAAGGCTCGCCTCCGCCAGATGGTGGAAGAAGACCGCGTGCCCCACGCCCTCCTCTTCTGCGGTCCGCAGGGATGTGGCAAGATGGCCATCGCCATGGCTTTTGCCACCTATCTGCTGTGCACCGACCACCACGACGGCGACAGTTGCGGTGCGTGCAGCCCATGCCGTCTGCTGCAACACTGGAACCACCCCGACCTGCGTTTCACCTACCCCACCATCAAGCGTTCCTCCATGTCGGCCGACTACAAGCCCGTGAGCGAGGACTACACGCGCGAGTGGCTGCAGCTGATAGACGAAGGTCCCTACTTCGACATCGAGCAGTGGATGTCGGCCATCGGTGTGGAGAACCAGCAAGCCATCATCACCGCCGGCGAAAGCGACGTGCTGGTGCAGAAGATGACGCTGCGTGCCAGTCAGGGCGGCTACAAAGTGAGCATCATCTGGTTGCCCGAACGCATGAACGACGCCAGCGCCAACCAGTTGCTCAAACTCATCGAGGAGCCTCCCGTAAAGACGGTGTTCCTCCTTGTGAGCGAGGCACCCGAACAGGTGTTGGAAACCATCCGCAGCCGCACCCAGCGGTTCGACATGCCCCGCATCGATACAGCCGAGATACAGCGTGCCTTGGAAGAGCGCAGGGGCATTGATGCCGAAGCGGCACGCCGTGTGGCACGTCTGGCAAACGGCAGTTGGACGGCTGCCATGCAAGAGCTGAAGGCGCACAACGAGAACCGCAAGTTTCTGGAGCACTTCATCAGCCTGATGCGTCTGGCCTATCAGCGCAACGTGAAGGACCTCCGCAAGTGGAGCGACACGATGAGTGCTCTGGGCCGCGAGAAGCAGAAGCGCCTGCTCACCTATTTCCTCCGCATGATACGCGAGAGTTTCATGAGCAACTTCCAACAGCCCGACCTGAGCTATATGACCGACGACGAGCAGCAATTTGCCGCCAAGTTCGGCCGCTTCATTCATGAAGACAACATCGAGGAGTTCTACGACCTCCTGACCCTTGCCATCCGCGACATCGGTCAGAATGCCAACTCGAAGATGGTGTTTTTCGAACTTGCCTTAAAGACCATTATCCTGCTGCGCCGATAACCGTGGCAACGGCAGGCATCCATATACACCTCCAAAAGAAAGAAAAAAGACATGGACTACAAAGATATGAAATTCAAGCTGTACAACGGCTGCGGCCGGGGACTGTGCCGTCGCGGCATAGGACGCCAAGACAAGCAGCTGAACACCTACGACTGGTTGGCCGACGTGCCGGGCAACACCGACGTGACCGACCTCGTGGAAGTGCAGTTCAAGAATACGCGCAAGGGCTACTACCACAACGTGAACGGCTTAGACCTGCGGAAGGGCGACATCGTGGCCGTAGAGGCCAGTCCCGGCCATGACATCGGTGTGGTGACCCTCACCGGCGAACTCGTCATGCTGCAGATTAAGAAGGCCAACATCAAGTCGGCCGACGACATCAAGCGCATCTACCGCATTGCCAAGCAGGTGGACATGGACAAATATCATGAGGCCAAGAGCCGTGAGCACGGCACCATGATACAGAGCCGCCAGATAGCGAAAGACCTTGGTCTGAACATGAAAATAGGCGACGTGGAATACCAGGGCGACGGCAACAAAGCCATCTTCTACTATATCGCCGACGAGCGCGTCGACTTCCGCCAGCTCATCAAGGTGCTGGCAGAGACCTTCCATGTGCGCATTGAGATGAAACAGATAGGCGCACGCCAAGAGGCCGGCCGCATAGGCGGCACAGGTCCCTGCGGCCGTGAACTGTGCTGCGCTACCTGGATAAAGAACTTCATCAGCGTGAGCACCACGGCGGCGCGTTTCCAGGACATCTCTCCCAATCCCCAGAAACTCGCAGGCATGTGCGCCAAACTGAAGTGCTGCCTCAACTACGAGGTCGACGAGTATATTGAGGCAGGGCGTGAGCTGCCTCCCAAGGATGCAGTGCTGAAGACCAAAGACAGCGAGTACTTCCTCTTCAAGACCGATATCCTGGCGGGGCTTGTCACCTACTCCACCGACAAGCGCATGGCTTCCAATCTCGTCACCATCACGGCTCAGCGCGCCAAGGAAATCATCGAGATGAACAAGTTGGGCGAGGCACCCCTCTCCCTCATCGAAGACGGCCAGCAGCAGGAGGAGCATCCTGCCGACCTTCTTGCCAACGAGCAGATTTCCCGCTTTGACAAAGTGAAGAAGAAGAAAAAGAGGAAGAACAAAGGCGGCGGAGCCACGCCTCAGGCTGCCGCTCCACAGGCCGGCGAGCAACCCAAGAAGGAGAAGCCCCATGCCGAGCAGGCGCCAAAGAAAGAAAAAGACAAGCCAGCCGCCGAGAAGCCCGTGAAAGAGCAGAAGAACCGGCAGGAGGTCAAGAACAAGGACGGTCAAGAGCCACGGAAGAACAAACCGAAGGAAGCCGCCCAGGGAGGCCAGCGTCCGCAGGGCAAGCCCAACCGCAAGAACCGCAACAAAGGTCCCAAAGAGGGCACGCCCAGTGCTGCTGCAGAATAGGAACTATATACCGTAGACGCCACCGATGTGCCATAGGCCACAAATAAAGACAAGGCGAACGACCACCCGTCTGCTCTGTGCCGCCATATTAGCGGCACTTGCCCTGTCGTGCCAGCCCGACATTGCCTGGCACAGCTACGGCAGCACCCACGAAGACGGCTGGTTTCGCGAAGATACGGTGAAGCTGGGCATTGGCCCCCTTCGCAAAGGAGGCCACTTTGCCGAGGAGCTGGAGTTCCGCACCAGTGCCCGCTATCCCTTCACCACCCTGCGGATAGTGGTCGACAAGACCGTCGTCCGTGCCGACAGCACACGCCGTGAGCAGAGCGACACCGTCACCTGCCGTGTGGCAGATGCCGAAGGACGTCCGCTCGGCGAGGGGCTCAACTTCTACCAATACAGGTTCCCCTTCCAGCAGGAGCGTCTTTCCGCCGGCGACTCTGTCAGCATACGCATCACGCACGACATGCAGAGCCCCGCCCTTTGCGGTGTCTTGCATGTGGGCTACCGCCTCACTCGCAATTAGTCTTGTCAATCGTTTTTTCCACCATCCCGCCGGTGCTTCGCATCAGGTGCGAATCAGGTTGCGTCCGGCGTCAATGCGCAGGAAGATAAAGAGCAGGATGGTGAATCCCCACAGCGAAGAGCCTCCGTAACTGAAGAAGGGCAGCGGAATGCCGATGACAGGCGTTAGCCCCAACACCATGCCCACATTTATGAAGACATGGAAGAGGAAAATACTCAGCACACAATAGCCGTACACCCTTCCAAACTTGAAGGGTTGCCTTTCTGCCAGATGTATCAGCCTTAATATCAGTGCAAGGAAGAGCAGCAGCACGATAGAGCAGCCTAAGAAGCCCTCCTCTTCGCCCACTGTACAGAAGATGAAGTCGGTGTCTTGTTCGGGCACGAACTTCAGTTTGGTCTGTGTGCCGTTGAGGAAGCCCTTTCCCTTCAGTCCGCCGGAACCGATGGCAATCTCGCTCTGGTGCACATTGTAGCCAATGCCCCTCGGGTCTTCCATCACGCCGAGGAGCACGTTGATACGGTCGCGCTGATATTCCTTCATCACCGAGTTCAGCACATGGCTCGCCGAATAGAAGAAGATGATGGAGCCCATGGTGAACAGGGCGATATAGAGATACTTGTTCAGCCTAAGGCTCATGCCCTGAAAAAGCAGGTATCCGATGAGGGCGGCGCAAATGATGAGCTGCACCCACACCAAGTCGAACGGGATGACATACTCGGAGAAGAGCAGGAAGGCGATTGTGGTGCCTATCGAATAGCACACCAGGTTGAGTGATTTCTTCTTGTCGTTGCAATACACATACACCATGGCGGAACTGAAAATCTGTATAATCAGCAGCACCACGAATTTACCCACCGAGGTGGGCGTGTCGAAGAGCGGCATAGACTCATAGCGTATGCCCACCACGAAGTAAATCACCATGGCCACCCCAGTGAAGAGGATGCTGCCCGGCATGCCTTCCCTGTAGAACATCAGGAAGAAGGAGATATACACCAGTGCCGACCCCGTCTCCTTCTGCAGCACGATGAAGAGCATGGGCACGAGCACGATGGCACAAGCCAGGAAGAAGTCTTTCATGCGGTGGATATTGAATCCGAAGGTACTCATAAACTTGCTGATGGCCAGTGCCGTGGCAAATTTGGCAAATTCTGCCGGCTGCACCCTTACCGGCCCCAGCACGATCCACGACCTGGATCCTTTTATCTGCACCGGATTAAAGATGGTGGCGAAGAGTATTAAGAGCATGACCCCATAGAGCATATAGGCAAAGCGGTCGTAATAGCGGTCGTCGAGCAGCAGCAGCACGAGTCCCAACATGAGCGACGAGCCAATCCATACAATCTGCATGCCCGACCGTGTGGAGAAGCTGAAGATATCAGGTTGGTCATACGAATAGCATGCCCCGCACACGCTGAGCCATCCAAAGAGCAAGAGGGCCACATAGATACCGATGGTCCACCAGTCGAGTGAACGCAGTACACCTGGATTCTTATCTGTCTTTTGTGCCATATTTGAGATGCATACTTTGTATTTTGGCGGCCTGCTTCTCCGTGCCGGCCGACAGTTTACCCTTGATATATTGTTCCATCATCAACGAACCGATGGGCACGCCGTAGGTGGCGCCGAAGCCGCCGTTTTCCACATACACGGCTATGGCAATCTTCGGGTCTTCCATGGGTGCGAATCCCATGAACACCGAGTGGTCGCGTCCGCGGTTCTGTGCCGTTCCCGTCTTGCCGCACACGGCATAGTCGTAGCGGTTGGCTCTCTTGCAGGTGCCGCCTAACACCGCCCGCCGCATGCCGCGCACAATCAGGTTATAGGCAGCAGGCGAGGCCTTGGTGTACTTGCGCTGCTGGTAGAGGGTATCGAGGGGCTGCCCCTTCACCTCCTTCACCACATGCGGGGTGATGTAGTATCCCCTGTTGGCGATGGTGGCACCCAGGTTGGCTATCTGCAGCGGGGTGAGCGTCACCTCTCCCTGTCCGATGGAGATGCTTATCACGCCGAGGGCATTCCACTTGTTCTTGAAATTCTTGTCGTAGAAGCTGGCATTGGGTATCATGCCCCTTTTCTCACCCGGCAGGTCGATGCCCAGTTTATAGCCGAATCCCATGCTCACCATGTAGTCGCGCCAAGTGTCCATGGCCTTCTGCAGCGAGCCGTATTTCTTGGTGTTGTTGAGCATGTAGTAAAGCCCCCAGCAGAAGAAGCCGTTGCACGACGTGGCGATAGCGGGAACGATGGGGAGCGGTGCCCCATGGCGGTGGCAACCCACCCTCATGCCTTTGGTCACGAAGCCCCTGTGGCAGGGATAGGCAGTCGTAGAGTCGATGATGCCTTCGGTAAGGAAAGTGAGCCCCTGTCCGGTCTTAAAAGTGGAACCCGGCGGATATTGTCCCATGATGGCGCGGTTGAGAAGCGGCTTGAGCGGGTTCTTGGCCAGTAGCATGTGGTTTTTGCCTCGCTGGCGTCCCAGCATCATGCGCGGGTCGTACGAGGGCGACGACACCATGCAGAGCACCTCACCCGTTTTGGGTTCTATGGCCACGATGGCACCCAGTTTGCCCTCCATGAGGCGTTCGCCCAACTGCTGCAGTTTGACGTCGATGCTCAGCGTGAGGTCTTTGCCGGGAATGGGCTTGGTGTCGAAGCGTCCGTCCTGATAGCTGCCCTGTATGCGTCCCCTCACGTCTCTGAGCAGTATCTGCACGCCCTTGGTGCCGCGCAGTTCCTTCTCGTAATAGCGTTCCACGCCCACCTTGCCGATGTAGTCGCCCGGCTGGTAATAGCTGTCTTCCTTGATGTCGGCAGGCGACACCTCCGCCACATCGCCCAGGAGCAGGGCAGCCGTGGCATACTCATACTGGCGGATGCTTCGTTTCTGGATATAAAAGCCGGGGAATTTGTACGACTTTTCCTGAAACACGCTGAACTCCTGGTCGGAGAGCTGCGACATAAAGAGCTGCTGCGTATAGCGTGAATAGCCGGGGTTTTTGTTCCGGTCTTTGATTTCGGCCATGCGGTTGTCGAAGAATTTCCGTGAAATGTTGAGCGACTTGCAAAACTCCGTGGTGTCGAGGCGTCCGTTCTCCTCATTCATAATCACCATGATGTCGTAAGAGGGCTGGTTGTACACCAACAGTTCACCGTTGCGGTCGGTGATGATGCCTCTTGAGGGGAACTCCACTTTCTTGAGGAAGGCGTTGCTGTCGGCATTTTTCTTGAAGTCGTCGCTCATAATCTGGAGTGTGAAGAGCCGCACCAGATAGATGGCCACGATGGCAATAGCCACCGAGCCTATAATATAGCGCCTTTTCTCCAGTTCATAATCCTTCATTGCGCAGAAAATGGAAATATCGTGTTACAGGAATGTATAGTGGTCTCAGCTTTTCTTTTTTCTCACGCCTTCCACGACGATGATGAGCAGCGAAGTGAGTGCCGTACTGCCGAGCACGCATTCAAGCCACATCGTATGGTTGAAGAAGCTGAACAGTTCGAGTGTGTAGAACACCACGCAGTAGAGTCCCACGAGTGTGAGGGTATAGTATACAAAAGGCTTCATGCCCATGGTGGCTACCGAGGGTATGAGGTCCTCCTCCCCCTCTTTCACTAGCATACGCTCCAAGAGATAGGGCTGTATGAGGGCGATGAGCGTCATAGCTCCCGATGCCACGCCTGGGGTGTTGTTGAAGGTATCCATGAGCAGTCCCATGGCAAAAGCCCACACCAGCATGGCCCACCTCAGTGCCCCTCTCCTCATTACGAGTGTGAGATAGACATAGCACAGCGGTGTGGCGAAGTGGAACAAGTGGATGTGGTTGGCTATGAACACTTGCAGCACTGCCAGCACGAGGAAGATGAGAAAGAGTCGGAACTGTTCGCTGTACATGGTTTCATACGTTTTTGCGTGGCTGTATCGAGTCGTTGGCCTGTCGCAGCAGGTCGAGTCTCTCCCTTATCGCTTTGTCGTCCATTACGCAGACATCCCGCAGTTTGGTGAAGTCGGTGGAGAGCAAGACTTGGAGCCTGTAGCTGAGTCCGTCTTCTGAGTTCTCAAATTTGGTCACCTTTCCCACCATGATGCCCGGAGGGAAGACGGCGGAATAGCCGCTTGTGACGATGGTGTCGCCCACTTGGAACTTGGCATGACGGGGGATATCGTCGACGTATGCGATTCTCGGCGAGCCCCCTTTCCAGTGCAGATATCCGAAGTATCCCTTTCCTGCGATGGTGCAACTGATGTTCGACTTGGAATTGAGTGCCGGCAGCACCACCGAATAGTGCCTGGAGGTCATGAACACCACGCCCACGACGCCGTTTCCGCAGGCCACGCCCATATCCTCGTGTATCCCGTCGACGAAACCTTTGTCGATGGTCATGAAGTTATCCGACCGGTTCACGCTGTTGCCTATCACCTTGGCATGTATGGGATGGAAATCGCTTATGAGGGGCATCTGTCCCTCGTCCTTATTGAGCGAATCGTGTGCCAGGCGTTCGTCTCTCAGCTGCTCTTTGAGTCGCTGCACCGTTTGTTCCAGCTCCAAGTTTCGCTCCGTGAGCTGTTCGTTGAGTGAGCCTTGTGTGAGAAACGACACAGCCCACGAGTCAATCTCGTAGGCTTTGCCGGTAAGGTAATTGGCCGAGGTGAACCATATACTCCCCTGATAGTTGTTGAATCGGAAGAGCAGTACCAGGCTCACCACCTCGAGCACCACAAACACAAACCAGTAATTGTTTTTAGTGAGAAACTCGATGAGGTTACGCATGGCGGGCCATTATCTCATAAGGAAGGGAAGATTGTCGCGGTTGGGATTCTTGAGTGCGATTCCAGCGCCTCGTGCCACACTGTGGAGCGGGTCTTCGGCGATGTGGAAGGGTATCTGAATCTTTTCTTGCAGACGCTTGTCGAGACCGCGGAGCAGGGCACCGCCACCGGTGAGGTAGATGCCGTTCTGCACGATGTCGGCATAAAGCTCGGGCGGAGTCTTCTCCAATGCGGCAAGCACGGCGTTTTCTATCTTTGCCACTGTCTTGTCGATGCAGTGGTATATCTCCTGATAGCCCACGGTGACGGCCATGGGAAGCGCGGTGATGCGGTTGGGACCGTGCACCTCATAGGGTTCGGGTGCCTCGTCGCCGAGGTCGGGTATAGCCGAGCCCACATGAATCTTGATGCGTTCGGCCATACGTTCGCCCACGCGCAGGTTGTGCTGCCTTATCATATAGTCTTGGATGTCGGCGGTCAGGTCGTCGCCGGCAGTGCGTATGGAGTTGTTCGTGACGATGCCGCCGAGCGAGATGACGGCAATCTCCGTGGTACCGCCGCCGATGTCGACAATCATGTTGCCTTCGGGCAACTCCACGTCGATGCCGATGCCGATGGCAGCCGCCATGGGTTCAAAGATAAGGTACACGTCGCGTCCGTCGGCATGCTCAGCCGAATCGCGTACGGCACGCAGTTCCACCTCCGTTGATCCAGAGGGAACTCCGATGACCATGTGCAGCTGCGGAGAGAAGAATCTGTTGCCGGAGTGCGCCATTTTGATGAGTCCGCGCATCATCTGCTCGCAGGCGGTGAAATCGGCTATCACGCCATCCCGCAACGGTCGGATGGTCTTAATGTTGTCGTGCGTCTTTTCGTACATCAGTTTGGCCTTCTCGCCCACGGCGAGCACCTTGTCGGTGCGTCTGTCGAGCGCCACGACGGAAGGTTCGTCAACCACAATCTTGTCATCACTGATGATGATGGTGTTGGCGGTACCCAGGTCCATCGCTATATCCTGAGAAAAGGAAAAGAATCCCATAAGAATATAAGTCTTTAGAGGTGAATTTTACTTGTTTTGGGCGAACCATGCATGGATGGCAGTGTCGTAGTGACTTGTCACGGCGAAGGCACGTTCTGCCAGGAGTTTTCTCTCCTCGAGGGTGGTATTGGCACCACGCCGGTCGAGAATGTCCTGCAGGAGGGGATATTCGGCTTTACTGGCCACGATGGCCACGTCTTTGAAGTTCTTGGCACCAGCACGGATGAGAGAGATGCCGCCGATGTCGATTTTCTCTATGATGTCGGCCTCGGAAGCGCCTGAAGCCACGGTATCCTCGAAAGGATAGAGATCCACCACGACGAGGTCGATGGCGGGTATTTCATACTGGCTCATCTGCTCCACGTCGCCGTCGTTGTCGCGTCGTCCGAGGATGCCACCGAACACTTTGGGATGCAGTGTCTTCACACGTCCTCCGAGGATGGAAGGATAGGTGGTGATGCTCTCCACAGTGTCGCAGGGATAGCCAAGCTCTTGTATGAATTTGTGTGTGCCACCGGTAGAGAGCAGTCTCACGCCCTCAGCATTCAGTTTGGCAAGTATTTGCTCCAGTCCGTCTTTATGGAATACGGAGATAAGTGCGGTTTGTATCTTTTTTTCAGCCATTTGTCGTTATTTGCTATTTGTTAGGGGTGCAAAGATACGAAAAAAAGACGGATAAAAATCTATATTAGGGAAAAAAATACGAAAAATAAACAAATCCTTGACATAGTTCAATTTGCAAAAAGGGAATGTGTCAGCAGACACATTCCCTTTTGATTGTCAGGCAGCCCTTTTGGGCTTGTCATTACTCGGTGAATCCTGAGTGACGCACACCGGTCACAAGGTGCTTGGCATAGCCATAAGCAGAACCATAGGGGTCGTCGGAGAACTCGATGTAGAACGAGATGCTGTCGCAGGGCAGACCATGGATATTGTGGCCTTTACCCAGCATAATCTTACCGTCGGTAATCGTAGCCGTCTCTCTCTCATCCTCTTCAAGGTCGTAGAAGTCAGGGTGATACACCACATCGGTGGCCGAGAAAGTACCGGCGTCATAGTCGATGTTCACCTTGAACTTGTAATCCCAGAACTCACCCTGGTCGTCAACCCACATCTCTGTGGTGCTGTTACCAGCGGTATTGAAGGTATAGAAGGGGACATCGACCACTCCGAAAAGTTCGTCCGGTTCCCACACCACATTGCCGTTCTCATCGACCTGACTGACGCTGACATCCCAGTATCCGCACATATTCTGAATGGCAACACCACCGGGTTCTTCGTCTGTTTCCACATCACAGGCAGTGAAGCCCAGCGAAAGCGTCAGTGCCACAGCCAGCATTGAAAAATATTTCTTCATAATCGTTTAAATGCTTAATTAGTTCAAAATCACATGGAATATGAAAGGATAATCGGTGTAGACGGCATCCCAGACGATGCTGTTTGTATCGGCATCGTATGCACCCTCGAAGCCGTCCTCCTCCAGAGAGTCGCCCCAGCCGTTCACATGGCTTGAGAGGTTGACGAGCGTTCCGTCCTCAAGCAGCTGCACATAGCCGTAGCAGGCATAGGATGCGCCGTAGCCGGCACGCTGTTCATACCATCCGCCAAGGAAGTCGCTGATGTAGAAGATGCCCGGAGCATCACGGCGAATCTTCACAGTGTAGCCGGAGTAAGGAGTCTGATTGCCGTTATAGAAGCGATAAGAACCGGGCTGTACCGTCCACGTGCCGCTAATATCGGTGGTGACAGAAGGATCGCAGACAGCCACGGTGCGCGACACCGATGCGGGGAAGCCGTCGTCGTTGACAGCCGAATAGGTCACGGTGTAAAGTCCTGGCTTATTGACGTCGATGGCATCGAGTCCGGTAGTGACGATGCGTGAGGAGACGTCTTCTCCCTTCATGGTAGCCTTGCAGCCTGCATCTGTATAGGAAGTGCCGATGGGCACCTGCACGAAAGCGTCGCCATTCAGCTCAAGCGCCACATAATAGGTGAGTCTGGAGTCGGTGAACTGGTCTTCATCATCGTTGCACGACGTGAAGCCGAGCACCGCCATGCCGAGCATCATGCTATATAGAAAAAACTTTTTCATAATTTTCTGTATTTATGTTAAATTGTCGGATATTCGATTATTTCACGTCCCAGAATACGCGGTCGCTGACAGATGCCACATCGGGCGTGTTCTTGTTGTAGCGGCGGGCAGTACTGGGATAGGGCATACGCTTGGCAATAGTCTGACCAGAACTGTAGTTCACGCCGGGATTCACGAAATCGCCTGCGTTGTAGATAGTGGGGTCATCGAAGATTTCACGGGCCTTGCGCGAAGACAGCACGGGCACATCGGTGCGACGGGCCTCACTCCATGCCTCCATGTGGTTGCGATAGAAGAAGGCCACCCACTTCTGCATATAGAGCAGGTGCAGCTTGTCGTTGGTAGAGGTCTGTGCACTCCAGTTGGTCTTGGCACTGCTCAGGTAGTTATCAGCTCCTGCGATGCCGCGCGACTGGAAGTCGGCTTTCACAGCGGCCTCATAGGCAGCCTTGGCAGCAGCGTCGTTGTTGTTGAATCGCAGCTGCACCTCAGCGATGAGGAACAACAGTTCGCTCTGCGTAAACAGGTAGATGGGCATAGCCTTGGCAGGTGCACGGTTGATGTTGCTCACATAGTCGTCGTTGTAGCCCGAACCGATGCCGAGCCACTGTCCCATGAGTGTCTTGCAGCCGGGGAGCTGTCCGACATAGTCATTGTACTTGGCGCTGGTTTCCAGAGCATAAGCGGCACGCGGGTCGTTGGTGGCATTGTAGTAGCTCACGAGGGGATATCCTGCGCAGAGGTTCTTCGTACCGGCGAGTGTACCTTCGTAGAAGATGGCACCCCAGGGGTTACGCTGTCCGACAGCATCGGTATAGACGTCCCATGCCACATCGCCCGTGAAGAAGTTATTGGCATTGACGAGCGCCTGAGCCTTGCTGGTGTACTCGGAGGAACCGCCGTCGATGAGTCGCATGTACATACGCAGACGGAGGGCATTGGCATATCCGCGCCACTGGTTGACGTTCTTGTTCAACATGGGGTCGGTGACGGTCATGGGCTCACCGGTAAGGTTGTTCTCAGCCTCGTCGAGTTCGGCCAGCACACCCTCATAGACAACCTTTCCGTCGTCCCACTTGGGCATGGCATTGGCGCTACCCTGCAGGGCCTCGGTATAGGGCACTTTGTCAAGGTTGTCCACCAACACCTGGAACACGTTGGCACGCAGCACAGCAAGGGCGAACAAGTCGGCAGTGCTCGAGGTCTTCGACTTCACGTCCTCGATATCCTCCAGTGCGCCTGCATATAGAGTACGGTAGCAGCGGTTGAAGAGGTCGGAAGCTTCGTCTATCTCCAGTTCGGCAATCTTGTTATACTGGTTGGCAGTAGGCATCTGGTCCCAGTACTGTACGAAGAAGCCGGCATTGTTGAACATCTCGTCGCCAACGGCATCAGCCAGTGCGTTCTCGATGGAAGGAAATACGAGGTCGGCAGTCACGTCGTTGTTCGACGGGTAGTTCGGGTTCTCATTGATGTCCAGGTCACAACTGGAAAGCATCATCAGACCCGCAACGGCAAATAAAGATATCTTTTTCATACTGATTGTTTCCTTTCTCTTGGTTAGAATTTGACATTGACGTTGAAACCGAACTTACGCGAGCTTGGGTTGGCTGACCACTCACCGAAGTTACCTTCAAGGTCGTTGCCGAAGGAGTTAAGCTCAGGATCGACGAATGTATTGCTGGATGGCGTCCAGAGTAAGAGATTGTTGCCGAAGGCAGAGACCTTCACACCTGTGAGGAACGTCTTGGCTAACCATTTTTTGGGCAGGTCCCAGGAGAGGACGACAGAGCGCAGCTTCACGTAAGACTTGTCGATGAGGAAGTCGGCATCGCGGTCCCAACCACCGTTGTTCCAGAAATTGTAAATCTGAGTCGGTGTAAGTGCGATATTATTCTCCTCGTAGATGGGGTTGCCGTCGTCATCCACGCCGGTCTGAATGACCGAGTTGGGCACCACGAACGGGTTGCGGTCGTTGTAGGCCGTCTGCATGGCGTTGCCGGTGAAGTAGCTGATGTCGGCAGTACGCGAGTACATGAGTCCACCCTTGCGGATATCGAAATCAATACCTAAGCTGACGGTTTTGTAACGGAGCACGGTACCGAGACCCATCTGGTATTTGTAGTTCATTGTACCCACTTTTTCCAGGTCATCGGTTGTAATGGGAATACCCTCATTATTCACCACGATGTGACCCTCGTCGTCGGTCTTGGCGCGGTATGCCTTGAAGACACCCATCTCCTCACCTTCAATGGCGTAGAGTCCTGTGCCGCCGCCGAGGCCATAGATGTTCACCTCGCCGCCGAGTTCCTCAGGCAGGCTGACCACCTTGTTCTTGTTCTTGGTGTAGTTCCATGTGAGGCTCCACTCCCAGTCTTTCGTGCGT
>CAJONT010000273.1 GCA_905235975.1 uncultured Prevotella sp. | reverse complement strand
CGGTACTCCAGTCCTGGAGTTTCAGGATGGTACCTTTTGCATTCCACCTCCCAGAATTTGGTATAGATAGGCTCTGTGTCGAACACCACGCCATCCAAGTCGAAAAGAGCAGTTTTCCAAATCACGTTCGTCGTTGTATTTAAAATCGGGTGCAAAGGTAATATATTTTTTTCATTTCTTGCAAGCGTAAGCCCAAGTACATGTCAACTAACGTTAATCTTCCCAAAAAGGTGCCACTATTCATGAAATAATCGTTACTTTTGCATCAAGAAAGCGTAGAGAAGAAAAGAATGAGACGACTTGTATACAGCACCGCCCTACTGATTGTGCTCGCCGCCAGCATATCCTCCTGCAAGGAGAAAGTGACGGCCCAGAGCAAGGGCATCTGTTTCGACACATTGCGAGTAGACACCACCGCCCTGCTGAGCGACAGCAGCAAGGCCCATTGTTCCCTCCACCTGAACCTGATATTCCTTGCCGGCAAGGAATATGAAGGTGTGAACGACAGTGTGTTGCGGTCCGGTCTGCTTGCACCCGAGTATCTCTCGCTGTCGTCGTACAAGATGACACCCGCCGAGGCCGTCGACTCGTTCATCAACCGCTACATTTCCGACTACCGTTCGTTCTACACATCGGTGTACAATGAAGAGGCAGACGACAGCGTGGCCACAATCCGCTACAGTGTTGACGCAGAGCTCCGCGACGGCCGCAGCGGCATCACCAACTACATAGCCCATGTGCAATGTGACCTTGGTGCCGGTTCGACTGCCTACACCCAAGTGCTGAACATAGACATCGTGCACGACCGTGTGCTCCGTCTGGAGCATGTCTTCTTAGACGGCTATGAGCAGGAGTTGGGCGACATCATCGCCCAACGGCTGTGCAAGCAGATGAAAGTGAAAAATTTGGATGCGCTTCAAAGAATCGGTTACTTTGTGCAGTGCACCCCTTATGCGACGACCAATTTCGAGATGGGCGACCGTTCGATACGCTTTTACTATATAACAGGAGAAATAGCCGACCGAGACAAGGGCGAGACGGTGGTGACGGTGCCCTACTCCGCCCTAAAAAGACTGATGCGAAGATGAACCAGATACTGAAATACTTTCCCAACCTGACCGAAGCGCAGCGAGCCCAGTTTGAGCAGTTGTATGCCCTTTACTCCTCGTGGAACGAGAAGATAAACGTCATCTCCCGCAAGGATATCGACAATCTGTACGAACACCATGTGCTTCACTCCCTATCCATTGCCAAAGCGGTGCAGTTCAGGAGCGGCACACAGATATTGGACTTGGGTACCGGCGGCGGTTTTCCCGGCATTCCCCTTGCCATATTGTTTCCTGAGAGCCACTTCAAGCTCATCGACGGTACGGGCAAGAAGATTCGTGTGGTGAACGAGGTGTCGCAGGCCATCGGTCTGAAGAATGTGGAAGCCGTGCAGTTGCGCGGTGAGGAAGAGCGAGGGCGCTACGACTTTGTAGTGAGCCGTGCCGTGATGTCGCTGCCTGAGTTGGTCAGAATGATACGCAAGAATATCTCCTCACGGCAAATCAACTCAGTGGGCAACGGACTGTTCTGTCTGAAGGGCGGCCATGTGGAAGAGGAAGTACGCCCCTTCAAGAAATATGCAGAAGTAACGCCACTCACCCAATGGTTTGAAGAAGAGTGGTTTAAGGAAAAGCAACTAATATACCTACCCCTATGCTGAAAATACAGAAATTCGTGTGCAACATGTTCCAAGAGAACAGTTATGTGGTGAGCGACGAGACAAAGGAGTGCGTGATAGTAGACTGCGGTGCCTTCTACGACAACGAGAAGCGTGCCATATCAGACTATATTACCCGCGAGGGACTTGTTCCCAAGCGCCTGCTGGCCACTCACGGGCACATAGACCACAACTACGGCAACCGTTTCATCTACGACACCTACGGTCTGCAGGTGGAGGTGTCGCAAGCCGACGAATGGCTCATGAAGCGTTTGGCTGAGCAGTCGATGGCGTTCACAGGTGTCCGTCCCTCGGAGTCTTTCCCCGCCGTCGGCCGTTATCTGAACCCTAACGATACCATCACCTTTGGCACTCACACCATAGAAATCATCTCCACCCCTGGCCACACCCCCGGTTCCGTAGTGTACCACATACCCGGCGAGCATCTCATGCTGAGTGGTGACACCCTGTTTCACCTGTCGATTGGGCGTACCGACTTTGAGGGCGGCAGCATGATGCAAATGATGCAGAGTCTCCGTTCGCTGGCCCAGTTGCCCGACGAGACGACCGTACTGACTGGTCACGGCGAGGATACCACGATAGGCGAAGAGCTGCGCGTGAATCCATATATGGACCGATGAGCGAGCGAGTGATACTGGGCATAGACCCTGGCACGAATGTGATGGGCTATGGTGTGATACGCGTGACGGGGCAGTCGGCGAGCATGGTGGCGATGGGTGTGATAGACCTCCGCAAGCTTCAGGATCCCTATCTCCGTCTGGGTCACATTTTTGAGCGTGTGACCGGCATCATAGAAAGTTACCTTCCCGATGAGATGGCCATTGAGGCCCCCTTCTTCGGCAAGAACGTGCAGTCGATGCTCAAGTTGGGCCGTGCGCAGGGTGTGGCCATTGCAGCAGCCATTCACCGCGACATCCCCATCCACGAATACGCCCCCTTGAAGATAAAGATGGCCATCACCGGCAACGGCAGTGCCTCGAAGGAGCAAGTGGCAGGCATGCTCTGCCGTCTGCTGCATTTAGACCAGCACGAGATGCCGTCGTTTCTCGATGCCACCGACGCCCTCGGTGCCGCCTACTGCCACTTCATGCAGTCGGGTCGTCCGGAATCGGATGTGCACTTTAAGGGTTGGAAAGACTTTGTGTCTAAGAACCAAGACCGTGTTCGCAAATGATTGCAAACCCTATATATTAGAAAGACCGTACCATCAGTAAAGGATGCGCCCACCACCATCAGGCGTTGTTGAACGGAGCCTTGAACAAGGCAGTCTGTGAAGGCATTCTGCGACAGAACCCCGTGAGATTGAGAATTTCG
>CAJONT010000272.1 GCA_905235975.1 uncultured Prevotella sp. | reverse complement strand
TGAACCCACAAACTTTTGGCCCTATTTTTTTCAAAAAAAGGTTTCCGGAGCTTTGTTCTTCATGAAAAATCATGATTGTCGGCACACACCTTCTCTCAGTCCATCCTACTCTTGTAGTCGGCATAACCAAACTCGCGCAGCATTTCCATACTGCCGTCGGCATGCTTCATGGCGATGGATGGATGGGTGATGCCGTTAAAGAGATTGGTCTTCACGGTAGTGTAATGCAACATATCTTCAAGTATCACCTCCTCGCCCACCTGCAAGGGATGATCGAACACCCAGTAGCCCATGAAATCGCCCGACAGACAGCTGTTGCCTCCCAGTCGATAGGCATAGCCCTGCACATCTTTCAGCTGGGCGGCATCTTCCACTGTCACCGCCCCGCGCACCTGCGGATGATAGGGCATTTCGAGGCAGTCGGGCATATGGCAGGTGAAGCTTACATCAAGTACGGCAGTCGTGATGCCACAATCCTCCACTACGTCGACTACATGGGCGAGCAGGTATCCCGTCTGCCACCCGAAGGCGCTTCCGGGTTCTAAAATCACCTTGAGATGCGGATAGCGTTGCGAGAATCCCTTCAGGAGACGGACGAGGCGCGGCACATCGTAGTCGCGCCGTGTCATAAGGTGCCCTCCACCGAAGTTCATCCATTCTATCTGTCCGAACCAGGGTGCGAACTGGCGTTCGATGTGCACCAATGTACGTTCGAACACGTCGGCACCGCTCTCACAGTGACAATGGCAATGGAAGCCGGTAATGCCTTCAGGCAAACGCTCCGGCATTTTATCGGCACTCACCCCGAAGCGTGTGCCCGGTGCACAGGGGTTGTAAAGGTCGGTGCCCACCTCGGAGTAGCGCGGATTGATTCTCAAGCCGAAAGCCAGCTGCCCGTTTACCCGCTGTGCCCGCCGGTAATACCGTTCATATTGAGAAAGGGAGTTGAAGGTAAGATGGCTCGACACCTCTGCGATGCGGTCGATCTCATCGTCGGTGTAGGCAGGCGAATAGGTATGTGGACGTGTGCCGAACTCCTCATACGCCAAAAGGGCTTCGCACAGCGAACTGGCCGTAGTGGAACGGATATACTCGCGGAAGATGGGGAATGTCTTCCAGAGGGCATAGGCCTTGAAGGCGAGAATAATCTCTGCTCCTGTCTGTTGTGCCACCTCCCTTATCAGGTTCAGGTTCTCGCGCAGGCGCGTCTCCTCTATTATATATACAGGTTTGCTCATATTTTGCAAACTTACAACATTTTTTTGAGAAACGTAGCCGTAATATGGTCAAAAACTTGCAGATATGTTCGAAAATGTCTACTTTTGCACGTCAACACGACACAACAGCCAAAGCGGCAGACTCTATAGTATACACATAGCACATGTCAACATCGGAACAAACGCCAGCGGTTTCCCCCGTAGAGGAGAAGAAGCCCCGCATTGAGTTCATCGACCTGGCGAAAGGGTTTTGCATCTTGTTGGTGGTATTCCATCACCTGCAGTCGTCAACAAAGACACATTTCCTTATCGACCAGTATACCACGGCCTGCCGCATGCCACTCTATTTTTTTCTGTCGGGTCTCTTCTTCAAGCCATACGAGAACTTTTTAGGTTTTCTGATTCGCAAGACGAACAAGCTTCTCATCCCCTTCCTTTTCTTCTACACCGTCGTATCGCTGGCAATACCCGCACTGCTCTACTACACCCATATAGACACCAGTTTTGCCGACAAGGTGAGTTGGGAAGGCATATGGGGGTTATGGACCTACAAGCCGGTGGTGAACTCACCCGTGTGGTTCCTGTGGTGTCTCTTCATCATGAACCTCTATTTCTACCTTATATATTATTTGAGTCAGAAATTGCCCAACGGCCGTGTACTCTTCATGGCTGCGGTGTGTGTGGCCTTAGGTTTGTGGGGCTATCACATGGGACTGTCACGCACGCGCTACGTCTATGCCTATCTCGATACCGCACTCACCGCACTGCCCTTCTTCGGCATGGGATTCTTGATGCGCAAATACACCAACCTGTTGGTGCCGAACCGTTTTGACAAGTATCTGTGGATAGTAATCGTGCTACTGTCGGCCTATGCCATCTACTTCACCCACGGCCGTGTGCGCTACATCAACAACATCTATCCGCTGAATCCTTTCTTCCTGTACACCTGCGGCGCTGCCGGCCTGATGGCCATTATCCTACTGGCAAAGAAGATAAAGACGCTTCCGCTGGTGACCTATTGGGGCCGCTACTCCATCATCATCCTGGTGACCCACTACCCCATCCAGGAAGAGCTGGCAAATCTCATTTTGAAGACCGGTCTGCCACCGACGTGGGCCGCCATTGTGTCGCTCATCATCCTCATGGCTGCCTATCTGGTCATCATACCTTTTGTGCTGCGTTATTTCCCCTATGTGACGGCTCAGAAAGATGTGATAAAGGTGCCCGAAAGGCTCAAGAAAGAAAGCTGACACTTTTTATCAGCAAAACTTTGCTATATGACATAATTTTCCTATTTTTGCAGTGGGAAAATGCCACAAGGCACATTTCTGCCCGCATCGGGGTGATTGTAACTGTCAATGAAACTCGTAATTCTGACACAACCACAGTATTTTGTAGAGGAAGACAAGATACTTGAGGCCCTTTTCGAAGAGGGTTTAGACGATTTGCACCTCTACAAGCCGGGAGAATCACCCCTTTATGCCGAGCGTCTCCTCACGCTTCTGTCGGAAGACTACCACCACAAGATTACCGTTCACGACCATTTCTACCTGAAGGACGAATTCAGGCTGGGCGGCATCCATCTCGATGAGATGTCGCAGGAGAAGCCCGACCGTTACAAAGGCAAGGTAAGCCGCACCTGTACGCTTGCCGACGACATCCGTCAAGCCAAGAAGAAGAGCCGCTACATATTCCTGCACACCGGCATCACAGAGCCGGGCACACCGCTGACGGCGTCGGCCGACCTGTATAAGGCCTCCCGTCAGGGACTGATAGACAAATATGTGTATGCCTACGGCGGCATGACACTCGACAATGTGTCGTCGGCCCATGATTTAGGTTTCGGCGGCATCGTGATAGGCCATGACCTCTGGAGTCGTTTCAACATTCACAACGAATGCGACTACAAAGACATCATCTCTTATTTCCGCAAACTGCGTTCCGCCATTGAATAATCCACACATCCATTAACTTGACCATAAATAATGATTGAAAACAGACCTTTTAAAGTGTTCTCAGGTACCAAATCAAGATACCTGGCCGAAAAAATCTGCGAAAATCTGGGTTGTCCGTTGGGCAACCTGCAGATCACACATTTCTCCGACGGTGAATTTGCAGTATCTTATGAAGATTCTGTAAGAGGACGCGACGTGTTCCTGGTGCAGAGTACCTTTCCCAACTCTGACAACCTCATGGAGCTTCTGCTGATGATAGACGCAGCCAAACGAGCCTCTGCCCACAGCATCATCGCTGTAATGCCTTATTTTGGTTGGGCCCGACAGGACAGGAAGGATAAGCCGCGTGTGAGTATAGGTGCCAAACTGGTGGCCGATCTCTTGAGTGTGGCTGGTGTGAACCGTGTCATCACGATGGACCTGCATGCCGACCAGATACAGGGATTCTTCGACGTGCCCGTAGACCATCTCTATGCCTCGGGGGTGCTACTGCCCTATCTGCAGAGTCTGCACCTTGAAGATATGGTCATTGCCTCTCCCGACGTAGGCGGTTCGAAGCGTGCCAGCACCTTCGCCAAGTATCTGGGCTGCCCGCTGGTACTCTGCAACAAGACGCGCGTGCGCGCCAACGAGGTTGCCTCTATGCAGATTATCGGTGATGTGCAAGGCAAGAATGTGGTGATAGTCGATGACATGGTAGACACTGCCGGCACCATCACCAAAGCCGCTGACATCATGAAGGAAGCCGGCGCGAAGAGCGTGAGAGCCTGTGCATCGCACTGTGTGATGAGCGGTCCTGCCACTGAGCGCGTGGATGCTTCCGCCCTTGAGGAAATCGTGTTTACCGACTCCATCCCCTACGACAAGGGTTCAAAGAAGGTGAAGCAGCTTTCTGTGGCAGCAATGTTTGCCGAGACCATACGGCGCTTGCGTGCCAACGAGAGCATCAGTTCACAATATCTTATTTAAGATGACGAGATGTGTCAAAGCTATGGCATGTATAGCGGTGCTTTTGCTCACTGCATGCCATAGCCACACCTACAAGATAAAAGGCAGTACAGAGGGTATCGACGATGGCGACACCCTCTTTGCTACTATCGACTTTTACGATGGCACCCCCTTCGACACAGCCGTTGTAAAGAATGGGAAATTCCGATTCTCAGGCAGGACAGATTCCGTACGCCAGTGCCTCATCTATTGTGCGGACAATGAGACAGTGAATGCCCTGCTCTTCTTGGAACCGGGCGAGATATCCCTAAAACTTTCCATCGTCCCTGAGAAAACCCGTGTGGGGGGTACGCACATCAACAATGCCTGGCAGCAGCTTACCGACTCGATTGCTTACTTTGCAGAGCATGTGAACATACTCCTTGCGCAATATTATAAC
>CAJONT010000271.1 GCA_905235975.1 uncultured Prevotella sp. | reverse complement strand
GCAGACTATGCCAGAGCCCCCCGTTTCAAGGCCTTGCTCTGTTACGATCCGTCTGCCGAAGAAGCCCATGTGCAGTTTGCCAAACAGGCTGTTCAATTTTTCCACAAATTGACCTATGGTGAGGGTTATATCCTGGATGTGACGACAAATTTCGCTGAGTATGCCGGCAAGCTTGACGACTACAGCACCCTTATCATGATTAATTACAGCATTAAGGGCGAGGAGCAGCGCAAGGCTTTCGAGGCCTACATGGAGCACGGAGGAGGCTGGATAGGCTTCCATGCCGCCGCCTATAACGACCGTGGCACCAACTGGCCGTGGTTCAATCAGTTTCTCGGATGCGGAACCTTTCTCTGCAACCAGTGGCCCCCTCAGGCGGCCCTCATCGACATCGACTCGCCCGACCACGTTGTGACGCGCACCTTGCCCGGCAGTTTCATCGTCCCTGCCTCAGAGTTCTACCAGTGGCAGCCGTCACCGCGCGAGAGCCAAAACGTGGAGGTACTTGCCTCCATATCGCCCAAGATGTACCCCTTCGGCATCAAGGATATCGTGAAGCGAGGCGACTTTCCTATTGTCTGGACCAACAAAAACTATCGAATGATATATCTCAACATGGGTCACGGTGATGAATCGTTCATTGACGCGACCCAGAATCTACTTTTCACGAATGCGTTCCGTTGGGTGGTGAGCCGCGACCCACGCGTAGACCTCGGCACCGACCGTGTGGTGGTGGCCTATGTCACCTCATGGACGGAGACCATTCCCGACCCCACGGTGATGACCCACCTGAACTATGCCTTCGGGCACGTCAACGAGAGTTTCAACGGGGTGGGTATCGACAATGCCGACCGTCTGCGCCAGATGGTGTCGCTCAAGCAGCAGAACCCCCATTTGAAGGTTCTGCTCTCCATCGGCGGTTGGGGCAGCGGACGTTTCAGCGAGATGGCCTCCTCCGACCGCAACCGCAAGAAATTTGCCAAGGACTGTCTGCGTGTGGTGAAGGAGTTCGGTCTCGACGGCATAGACATCGACTGGGAGTACCCCACACAGTCGTCGGCAGGCATCTCCTGCTCTCCCGACGACACGAAGAATTACACCCTGCTCATGCGTGACCTCCGCGCCGTGCTTGGCTCCGACCTGTTGCTCACCTGCGCCACCGTGTGCAGTGCGCAGTATATCGACTTCAAGAGCTGTGTGCAATACCTCGACCTTGTGAACACCATGTCGTACGACATGGGCAACCCACCCATCCATCACTCCGCCCTCTACCCCTCCGACATTACCGGCGAGTGGACCGCCTCGCAGTGCATAGAGGCCCACATAGCAGCCGGTGTGCCCCGCAGCAAGCTTGTCATGGGCATGCCCCTCTACGGCAGGGGGCTGCGCGGCTCATACAACACGGCGCAAGAGGAGCGTCGCCAGACCGAGGAGCGCTGGAGCGAGCAGTCGCAGGTGCCCTACCTTGTCAACGCGCAGGGTGAGCTTGTGATGAGCTTTGAGAACGAGCGCAGCATCGGCCTCAAATGTCAGTACATCATCTCGCAGGGTCTGCGTGGCGGTATGTACTGGGAGTACGGCGGCGCACGTGAAGAGCCACTCCGCAACACCGTTTCGCGCTGGCTGTTAGACAAATAGCCGTATCCAGCCGAAGACTTATTATTAACGCCAATGATATTATTTTTTATTTAATTACGAATGGGAAAGTTATGCAAACTGAGTCTCCTCATGTTGGCCTTGTTGCTACGGGGAGTGTGCCTCGCACAAGGCCTTATTGACGTGCGAGGTTGTGTTACTGACGAGCAGAACGAACCGGTTATCGGAGCCACTGTGCAAACCAAAGACAAGTCGAAGGGCACGGTGACAGATGTCGGTGGCAATTACCTGTTGTCGGGTGTTCCGAAGGGAACGACCGTGGTATTCTCGTATTTCGGCTGCAAGTCGGTGGAGAAGAAGGCGACATCAGATTCGGTGAATGTTGTCCTTGTATCGAGTAATGAAATGCTGAACGAAGTGGTCGTCATCGGTTATGGCCAGCAGCGTAAGGTGAGTTTGACGGGTTCAGTCTCCAACGTGAGTGGAAAGGAACTTCTCAAGTCGCCTGCAGCCTCGCTTGGCAACGCCCTAACGGGCAAGCTGCCAGGCCTTCAGTCGGTGCAGTATTCCGGTGTCCCGGGCGGCGACGACCCCATCATCCGCATCCGTGGTGTGGGTTCTTTCAACAGTGCCGAGCCCCTTGTGCTGGTGGATGGTGTGGAGCGCGAGTTCAGCCAGATAGACCCCAACGAGGTGCAGGATATTTCTATTCTCAAGGATGCATCGGCCACGGCCGTTTTCGGTGTGCGCGGTGCCAATGGTGTCATCCTCGTGACGACACGTCGCGGCGAGGTCGGCAAGCCGACCATCTCGCTAACCACTTCGGCCGGTCTGCAGCAGATATCCCGATTCCTTGAGCCGGCGAGCTCCTACGAGTATGCCACCGCCTACAACCATGCCCAGGAAGTGGAAGGAGTGGCTGCCGACGGCTGGAAATTCTCTCCTGAAGCCATCCAGCACTGGAAGGACATGGATCTGCCTACTGTCTATCCCAGCACCAACTGGTTCAAGTATCTGATGAACGACCATGCCTGGCAAGAGCAATATAACATCAATGTGTCGGGCGGTACGGAACGAGCCCGTTATTTCGTTTCAGCCGGTTTGCTCGACCAGAACGGTCTGTTCAAGACCTTCGACCAAGGCGATGACGCCAACTTCAAATACCGCCGTTATAACTTCCGTGCCAACTTGGATGTAGACTTGACCAAGCTCAGCACACTTTCTATCGGTATCGGCGGACACATAGGCCGGCGCAACTCTATCGGCAACGGAGAATACAACGGCCAGTCGGGTGTCTTTGGTGTGGAAGGTCTTCTCAACAACGGTACACCCATGTCGGGCTATGGTCTTGACAGCAACGGACGCCGCATAGTGTCCGACCCCGACCTTGTGGGTGCCGTAGGTTCCGACGGTCTCGGTCTTATCTACGAGCACGGTTATACCACACAGCGCCAGAGTGTGGTGAACCTTGACCTGCAGTACAAGCTCAAGCTCGACTTCATCACCCCAGGCCTTGATTTCCGCATCAAGGGTTCCTACAACTCAGACTACACCCAGCAGAAGGCCCGCACCACGGGTGGCGGTATCAGTTACAAGGCCACCCTTGTGAAGGGAGAATACAATGAAGACGGCAGTGAGAAGATAGCCTATGTGCGTCAGGGGGACTCATGGCCACTTGGCTACGACGAGGCGAAATGGGGCGGCAGGAACTGGTATGCAGAGGCCGGCCTCAACTACTCCCACAAATTTGGAGACCACAATGTGGGCGGACTGATTCTTTACAATGAATCGAAGAACTACTATCCCGGCGGTGTATACAATTCCATCCCCCGAGGCTATGTAGGCATGGTGGGTCGCGTGACGTACGACTACCAGACCAAATATATGGTAGACCTCAACATGGGTTACAACGGCTCGGAGAACTTTGCCAGAGGCAAGCGTTTCGGTTTCTTCCCCTCGGCATCACTGGGCTGGATAGCCTCATCAGAGAAATTCTGGGAGCCCGTTCGCAGCGTGATTTCTTATTTCAAGGTGCGCGGCTCTATCGGCAAGGTAGGTAATGACCAGGGCATCGGCCGTTTCCTCTATCTGCCCGGCACATGGCAGTTCTACTCGAACTACGGAGGAGCATGGTGGACCAACGACCGAACAGGAAACTTCGGTATCAACAATGGTTCGTTCATGTCAGGTGCCCGTGAATCCACCAACGGCAACCCCGATGTAACCTGGGAGACGGCGACCAAGCAAAACTACGGTTTCGACATCCATTTCTTTGGCGACCGCCTAAGTTTCGATTTAGACCTCTTCTGGGAAGACCGCAAGAACATCCTCGTATCCAACGAGACCACCATTGCAGGCATTTCCGCCCTCAAGCCCAACTCCATCAACTTTGGCCGTGTGAAGAACCACGGTTATGAGATTACCCTCCGCTGGCAGGACAAGATAGGCGAAGTGAACTACTCCATCGGCCCCACCTTCGCTTTTGCCCGCAACAAGATTGTGGAAATGGCAGAAGTGAAGAAGGAGTTCCCTCACATGTACCAAAAAGGGCATCCCGTGGGTCAGCCATTCGGCTACGAATTCTTTGAGTTCTATGTACCAGGCGAGACCGAGCAGCACTACATGGATGCCTACGGTGTGGACATGCCAGACCAGCAAATCACCCTTCGTCCGGGCGACAGCGTGTTTGTAGACCTGACGGGCGACGGCAAGGTAGATGCCAACGATGTGCATGCTATCGGCTACAGCGACATTCCCGAATACACGGGCAGTGTCAATGCCACGCTCAACTGGCGAGGCTTCGACTTTTCCATGACCTGGGCAGGAGCCACTCACGTGAACCGCCAGCTCAGTTCATTCTACACCCCCGCCTTTGGTACCGGCAACCAGTCGATGCTGAACAAATGGGTGTATGACAATTCCTGGACCGAAGAGAACCCCGATGCCATACTTCCGCGCATCTCATTGGAGAAATCGGCCCGCGAGCACAACGGAGCCCTTTCGTCGCCATGGATGGTTGACGCATCGTATATCCGTCTGAAAAACATGGAGATTGGTTATTCGTTCCACATACCCGGTGTGCCTATCAACAGCATCCGTGTGTATGCCAACGGTTACAACCTTCTTACCTTCACCAGTTTCAAGGCCAACGACCCGGAGGCCCAAGCCGGTTATGGCAGCACACGTTATCCCATGACGCGAGTCTACAACTTCGGTATCAACTTTAACTTTTAACATTCAAGACAATGAATCCTATCAAGAAACTCAAAATAAAGAGTGCTGCCATGCTATTAGCAGCCGCTTCCATGATGGCAATGGGCTCGCTGAGTTCCTGTGTCGATGACATAAACGTCGGGAATGGCTTCCTCGACAAGCAGCCGGGTGTCGATGTGACCTTGGACACTATTTTTGTCAAGGGAGAAAGTGCGAAGCGATTCCTCTGGCACATGTACGGTGCCATGCACAACCCCTTCACCTATACCGGTGCCGTGTGGTATTCGCACCCCGATGCCCTTACGGATATATGCCAGTCGTACTGCGGATGGCACAATCTCGGCAAGTACTACGGTGGTGACCTTACAGAAACCGACCAGGACAACGGTGGTTTCGTTAAGTTCCCCTTCATCGCCAACGGCGACGGCAACAACCGTGCTGGCATCTGGCGTACGATTCG
>CAJONT010000270.1 GCA_905235975.1 uncultured Prevotella sp. | reverse complement strand
TGCGAGGCGCGCGTGTGGAGCTTCTTCCGCCGCTTCAACAAGGATTTCGACCGCTACCTGCCCTATGCCATGGGGGTTGAGGAAAATACGGAACCCATGCCGCTTTGGATAGTGCCCGACCACAAAGTAAGCGTCCAGGAGATGGAGGCTTGCATGAGAGACCATTATGAGGGTACGCCGCTCGCACTCGACGACAACATCGGCGGGGGGATTTGGAACATGCCTTACCGTCCCACGCCGCTTTCCTTTGAACTCGACGGGAAGAAGTATTTCAATGAGCGTCCCACGTCCACACAGCAGACGGGATTCTCCTATGTGAGTCAGATGCGTGCATGGTTGCCGAGAGAAATTGGCGGTGTGCTCTGGTTCGGCAACGACGACGGCAACATGGTGGCTTACACGCCGGTCTACTGCTGCTCCACAAGACGGCCCGAGTGCTACAACACCCCGGGGGCTGATGAACTGAATTTCTCCGACAAGAATGCGTTCTGGGTGTGCAACTGGGTGAGCAACATGGTATATCCCAGGTATTGCCAGATGTTCCCCTCCCTGCAGGAGGTGCGCGACTCGCTCGAGAATTCCTACTTCGCAGCCCAGCCCAAGGTGGAAGAAGAGGCAAAGCGTCTCTATCAGGAAAATCCCGAAAAGGCAGTGGCTTTCCTCAACGACTACACCATCGAGAAGGCGCAGCAGATGCTTGCCAGATGGAAGCAGTTGGCCATCTACCTCATCGTGAAATATAACGATATGACGGTGAGGCCGGAGGAGAACGGACGTTTCCTCCGTACAGAAACAGGATTAGGTGCGCGGGTGCAGCGTCCCGGCTTCCCCGATAATTACAAGAGGGCGCTGATCAAGCAGACGGGCAACAAATACGCCCAACCAGAATAAAAACCACGCCGCCCTGGGTCAGTATTGGCGCAGGGCGGACAGCAGTTTCAAGTTTTCTCCCTTTGTCCCGATTGTCACACGCAGACAATTGCGGCAAAGGGAGACATTGTTTCGGTTGCGCACGATGATACCTTCGCCGATAAGATACTGGTAGATGGCGTTGGCATCGGTCATGCGGGCAAGGAAGAAATTGGCATCAGTGGGGTACACTTCCTCACAGATGGGGAGCAGGCGGAACGAATCCATCACCCTTTCGCGCTCCTGGATAATGATGTTCACCCAGTTGTCGACTGTGTAAGGATTGCTGAGCATTTCCAACGCCTTCTCCTGTGTGAGCAGATTCACGTTGTAGGGATACTTCACCTTGTTCATCACCTCTATGATGCGTGCATCGGCAAAGGCCATGCCCAAGCGGATGGCGGCGCAGCCCCATGCCTTGCTCATCGTGTTGAGCACCACGAGGTTGGGATATTGTGACAGGTCGTGGCGGAACGGACGGCGACGGGAGAAATCGCTATAGGCTTCGTCCACTACCACAATACCGTCGAAACGGGACAGCACTTTTTCTATCTCTTTGCGGTCCAGGTGGTTGCCGGTGGGGTTGTTGGGCGAGCAGAGCCATATCACCTTGGTGTGGGCATCGCAGGCACGCAACATCTTCCTGGCATTGAGTTCGAAACCGGCGTCCAAATCCACTTCACGGTATTCCACATCGTTGATGTCGGCACACACCTTGTACATGCCGTAGGTGGGACGGATGGCCACTACATTATCCTTGCCGGGAACGGTGAAGCAGCGATACATCAGGTCGATGGCCTCGTCGCTGCCGTTGCCTAAGAAGATATTTTTCACCGGCACCTCCTTGATGAGGGAGATACGTGCTTTCAGCGTCTCCTGCAAGGGGTCGGGATAGCGGTTCAAAGGAGTGTTGTAGGGGCTCTCGTTGGCGTCGAGATACACACTGGCATCCTTGCCGGTGTATTCGGTGCGCGCACAGCTGTAGGGCTTCAGGCGTAGGATGTTGGGACGTACCAACTGGGTGAGGTCTTTCATCTTTATGTATTGGGGGTGAGTGCGTTGAGTCGTATCTGCATGGCTTGCTGATGGGCGGCAAGCTGTTCGTGGGCGGCCATGGTGCACACGGCGGGTCCTATCGACAGTATGCCTTCTTCACTCAGGTGCTGGAAGGTAATCTTGCGGCAGAAGCTGTCGGTGTTCAAACCGCTGTAGGCACGGGCATAGCCGTGGGTGGGCAGGGTGTGGTTGGTGCCGCTGGCATAGTCGCCGGCACTCTCGCACGACCACTTTCCTATGAACACGCTGCCGGCGTTCACCACTTTCTCGGCAAGGGCTTCGCTGTCGCTCGTCGACAGGATGAGGTGCTCGGGGGCATAGTAGTTGAACAAGTCGGCGGCTTCTTCTTTGTCGGCCACGAGTATCAGACTGCTGTTTGCCAAGGCTTTGGCTGCGGTTTCACGGCGGGGCAGTCTGCTGAGCTGAATCTCGATTTCTGCCTCCACCTCGCGGAGCTTTTGCTCGCTCGTGCTCACGAGCACCACCTGTGAGTCGACTCCGTGTTCGGCCTGCGACAACAGGTCGGCAGCCACGAAGGGGGCTTGACTGCTTTCGTCTGCCACCACGCACACCTCCGAGGGACCGGCGGGCATGTCAATGGCGGTGCCGCGGAGCGACACTTGTTGCTTGGCCTCCATCACGAAGCGGTTGCCGGGACCGAAGATCTTGTCTACCTTTGGCACGCTCTCGGTGCCGAAGGCCATGGCAGCGATGGCTTGCGAACCGCCTATCTTGTATATCTTATGCACGCCGGCCAAATGGGCGGCGCAGAGGATGGCGGGATGGATGTGACCGGTACGGTCGGGTGGGGAGCAGAGCACAATCTCCTTGCACCCTGCAATACGGGCGGGAACGGCGAGCATCAGCACAGTGCTGAAGAGGGGCGCGGTGCCGCCGGGTATGTAGAGTCCCACTTTCTCAATGCCCACGCTTTTCTGCCAGCAAACCACGCCGCGGCAGGTCTCCACCTTCGTGGGGGCATGCAGCTGAGTGGCGTGAAAACGGCTGATGTTGTTATGGGCGAGCGCAAGACTGGCGCGAAGGGTGTCATCGGTCTGACGCACTGCCTCGGCAATCTCCTCGTCGCTCACGGCAAGGTCGGCGAGTTGGGCATGGTCGAATTGGGCTTCATAGCGTCGCACGGCTTCATCACCATTTTCTTCTACATCTTGCAGCACACCCTTCACCACGGCTTGCAACTGTCGGGTGTCTATGTCGGGGCGGCGCAGGATGTCTGGCCATTCGCTGCGTGGGGGATTCAGGTATATGTGCATGGTGCGGGACTATAAAATCATTTTTTCTATCGGGGTCACGAGAATGCCTTGGGCACCCAGCTCTTTCAGCTGTCCGATTATCTCCCAGAAGGTCTTCTGTGAGAGCACGGTGTGTACGCTGCACCAATGGGCATCGGCCAAGGGAATCACCGTGGGACTCTTCAAGCCGGGGAGTACCTTGATGATATCCTCAAGTTTGTCCTTGGGCACGTTCATGCGTACGTACTTCTTGTCTTCGGCCTGTTTCACGGCATCGAAGCGGAAGAGCATCTCGTTGAGCAACTGCCGCTTGTCGGCGTCAAGATGCTTGTTGGCTATGAGCAGGGCCTCGCTGTCGGTCACCTTCTCCACTTCGCGGAGATTGTTGCTCACCAAGGTGGAACCGCTGCTCACAATGTCGAAGATGGCATCTGCCAGACCGATGCTTGGCGAGATCTCCACACTGCCTGCGATAATGTGTATATGGGCATGAATACCCTTCTGTGTCAGAAATTGGTTCAGTATTTGGGGATAGGAGGTGGCTATCGTCTTACCTTCAAACCATGACAGACCGGCATAGTCTTCTTCTTTCGGGATGGCAAGCGACAGGCGGCAGCGGCTGAAGCCCAAACGGCTCACTATCTCTACGTCTTCGCCTTTCTCCAAATATTCGTTTTCTCCTACTACACCGATGTCGGCGACGCCGGCAGCTACACTCTGCGGGATGTCGTCATCGCGCAGGTACAAAACTTCCAACGGGAAATTACCCGATTGTACCAAAAGGGTGCGTTTGGCACTGCTCACTTTTATGTCAGCTTCACTGAGCAGATGAATAGTATCTTCATACAATCTTCCCTTCGATTGAATAGCAATTCTAAGCATTTTTCTGTTATTCTTTTAAAATAATGTGGCAAAATTACGTGTTTCTATCCATTTTTGCAAATAATGTGTTAATTTTGTACCCCAATCGGACAAGGATTGAATAGAAAGTGGATAAATTTGTTGTTTTTCTGTTGACCATCCTGCTTTTCGCATCGTGTAAGGAGGAAATGAAGAAGACACCGGCCGCACCGTGGCAGGTGACGGCGACTGATACAGCGGCGCTTGCCGATACCTTCTCCCTTCACGACATCATTGCCCATGGTGAGATGATTGTGCTCACGATGTCCGGCCCCGACACCTACTATACTTACCGTGAGAAATCGCTTGGCACCCACTACATGCTCTGCGAGGATTTCGCCAAGCGTCTGGGGGTTTCGCTAAGGGTGGAACTGTGCCACGACACCGTAGAGATGGTGAATCGTTTGCGCCAGGGCGACGGCGACCTGATTGCTTTCCCGCTGAAACGCGATATGAAGGGAGCCGACAGCATCCTCTTCTGTGGGCCTTCCAACGAGAAGTGGCAGTGGGCAGTGATACCGGAAAACAAAGAACTCGCCGACACCCTCGACAGGTGGTTCTCCGACGACATGATTCATTCCATCCGCACTCGCGAACGCTTCATCTTGTCGATGGGCAGTGTGCAGCACAAGGATAATGCGCCGGTACTCGACAGCGTGATGGGGCGCATCTCCTCCTACGACAACCTCTTCCGCAAATATGCTCCTGTGGCGAGAATCGACTGGAGGCTCATGGCGGCAATCTGCTACCAAGAGTCTTGTTTCGACCCGGATGCGAGGTCATGGGCGGGTGCCTGTGGCCTCATGCAGATCATGCCTGTGACGGCGCAGCACTTGGGCCTCCCCTTGGACCAAATCTTTGAGAGCGAGCCCAACATCCAGGCCTCTGCGAAGTACATCAATGAACTGTCCATCCTGTTCCGCGACATCGCCGACCCCGCCGAACGCATCAACTTTGTCCTGGCGGCCTACAACTGCGGTCCTCTCCATGTGCGCGATGCCATGGCGCTGACGGAGAAATTCGAGGGCAATCCCCAAGTCTGGGAAGATGTCGCCCCCAACATCCTGAACCTCAGCGACCCGAAATACTACCTCGACCCCGTAGTGAAGAACGGCTATATGCGTGGCTCAGAGACCTTCAATTATGTCGCCAACATCCGCCGCCGCTACCAGCGTTACGCCGGCGTAGCCATCGGCGAAGGCGCCTACGAAGTCTACACCCAATCCCCCTCCGGCGTCACCTCCGAACCCAAAAGAGCCAAAAAGAAAAACAAAAAATTTAAGGTTTAAGCCCCGCCACAAGCCGTGATGAACGTTATAAACGTAAGCCACGTTACTAACGTAAATCACGTTACTAACGTTACTAACGTTAATAACGTAAATAACGTAAATCACGTTCATAACGTTAATCACGTTCATAACGTTAATCACGTTATCCCCCCCAAAAAATAAAGGTGCTGCTGAATAGTTACCTTGCAAAATTATTATTTTCTATCAAAATACCCCCGAAAAAAATATAGATTATCAGAAAAACGGGAAAAAATTTGCACAGAAAAATAAAAGTATTTAACTTT
>CAJONT010000269.1 GCA_905235975.1 uncultured Prevotella sp. | reverse complement strand
GTTCAGGTTCATGAAGTCCATGTCGATGCTTTCCCAGGGTATCTCGGCATTGTATTGGGTGTGGAAGTGGAGCAGGGGCTTCTGGAGCGCCTGCAGACCCTTTATCCACATCTTGGCAGGCGAGAAGGTGTGCATCCAGGTGATGAGGCCCACGCATTTCTCGTCGTTGTTGGCGGCCTTCATCACGTCTTCCACTTCCTTGCTGCTGTTGGCGGTGCCTTTGTACACTACTTTTATGGGGATGATGCCGCTGGCATTCAGTCCCTCAACCATCTCTTTCGAGTGGGCGTCGACGGTCACCACTGCGTCGCCTCCGTAGAGGAGCTGTGCACCTGTTACCCACCATACTTCTAAATTATCAAACGCTTTAATCATGATATAATTGTTTTATTAAGTTTATAATTGCTGTTTTTTCTATAAGATTATTTCTTTTTCTGCCCGTAGTAGGCGTTGGGACCGTGCTTGCGGCTGAAGTGCTTCTCCACAAGCAGGGGGCTCATCGTGATGCACGGGTTGATGCAGAACGAGACGAAGGCCATCTTGGCCACCTGTTCCAGCACCACCGCATTGTACACGGCGTGGTCGGCATCCTTGCCCCAGGTGAAGGGACCGTGGTTCTTCACCAGCACGCCGGGGGTGTGCATGGGGTTGATGCGGCGTTCACGGATGCAGTCTGCTATCACCACGCCGGTTTCCTTCTCATATTCCGCCATCTGCTCTGCCCGCATTTTGGCGGTGCAGGGTATCGCATCGTGGAAGTAGTCGGCATGTGTGGTGCCGATGTTGGGGATGTCCTTGCCGGCCTGGGCCCAGGCGGTGGCGTAGGTGGAGTGGGTGTGTACGATGCCGCCTATCTCGGGGAAGGCGCGGTAGAGCACCAGATGGGTGGGCGTGTCCGACGAGGGATTCAGGTCGCCCTCCACCACTTCTCCCGTGGCGAGGTCGGTCACCACCATGTCGCTTGGGCGCATCTTGTCGTAGTCCACACCTGAGGGTTTTATCACCACAAGGCCTTTCTCACGGTCTATGCCCGACACGTTGCCCCATGTGAATATCACTAAGTTGTGCTTCACCAAGTCGAGGTTGGCGCGAAACACTTTTTCTTTCAGTTCTTCCAGCATTTCTCTTGTCTATAATTTGAATGATGAACTGCTCCCTAAGTTGCGCTTGTTGAAGCGGTAGAGTAGGGCGCCGCGGCGCGAACTCTGCTTGTCGATGAGCCGTGTCTGCTCGATAAACTGCATCGTCTTCACGCGTTTGCGGAAGTTGCGCTTGTCTATCTCCTCACCCATGATGGCTTCATATACATGCTGCAGCTGGGTAAGGGTGAACAGGTCGGGAAGCAGATTGAAGTAGAGGGGTTCGGTGGCTATGTGCCGGCGGAGCAGGTCGATGGCACTCTCCACCATCATGCGGTGGTCGGAATAGAGGGGCGGGAGCGATTGCACCGACACCCACTCCAGACCGTATTCCCGGCGAAGATTGTCGTCGTAGTCCTGCACGTTGATGAGGGCGCAGAAGGCCACGGAGATGACACGCTCGCCGGGGTCGCGGTCCACGGCGCTGAAGGCGCCCACCTGCCGCATGTACACTTTCTTCATGCCGGTCAGGTCGTGGAGCACCCTGCTTGCGGCTTCTTCCAGACTCTCGTCAGGGGCCACGAAGCCTCCGTAGAGCGACCACTCACCGCGTCCGGGGTCCAACTGCCGGCGCCCGATGAGCAGTTCGAGTTTGCCGTGGTCGAAACCGAAGATGATGCAGTCTACCGAGACCCATACCTTCTCATATTCGCCATAATAACTTGTCATTTCTTTCTTTTTTTGCAAGGGTTCATGGTGGCCTGCTACCACAGGATGGCGTAGAGCAGGAAGGTGATGAGGCAGATGCCGATGGTGCCGTAGGTGTAGCCGCGCGTGGTGGCGAAGAGGCTCAGGTCCACGGGCAGGGCTTTCGTGTCGCGCACCTTGTCCTTGGCGTTGCTCCACAGCCATACGGCATTGCAGCCCACAAGCACGCCGAAGAAGATGAAGGCCTGGAAACCGATGTCGTTCAGGTAAGCGATGAGGTCGGTGTCGGGATTGGCAGTGGGGTTCACGGCACCGAGGGCTATCACGATGATGGCTGTCACAATCATCGCGGCACCGATGAGACCGAGCACCTTGGCCCAGCGCAGCATCTTCTTGCTGTCGCGGTCGGTGGGTTGCTCACAGCTCACGAACTTTTTGTCGAGATAGCTCATGAGGATAAAGAAGCATACCAGGATGATGAAGATGTAGCCGGCACGGAACTGGAACGCCACGTAGGGCAGGCATACCTTGAAAAGCACACCCATGGGAATGGTGAGGATGGCGGTCCACACAGCGGCGGTGGAGGAGGCACGCTTCCACAGCAGACCAAGGCCGAACACGGTGATGATGCCGGGATAGATGAAACCGCTGTACTCCTGGATGTACTGGAAGGCCTGGTCGAGACCGCCCAGCAGGGGCTTCACGGCGATGAAGGCGATGACAAGGGCGCAGACAGCCACTATACGGCCTACGTTCACCAACTGCTTGTCGCTGGCGGCCTTGTTGATGTATTTCTTGTAGATGTCCATCGTGAAGAGCGTGGAGGTGGAGTTGAACATCGAGGCAAGCGATGAGATAATGGCGGCAGTGAGGGCGGCAAAGCTGAGGCCCTTGATGCCGGTGGGGGTGAAGTTGCGGATGAGCCAGGGATAGGCGTCGTCGGCCACGTTGATCTGACCGGCAAGGTGCATGCTCTCAAACTTGGCGGGATCCTGCATGATGTAGTAGGCGCAGATGCCGGGAAGCACCACAATGAAGGGGATGAGAATCTTCAGGAAACCGGCAAAGATGAGGCCTTTCTTGGCTTCTTCAACGTTCTTGGCGGCAAGTCCCTTCTGGATGATATACTGGTTGAAACCCCAGTAACCGAGGTTGGTGAGCCATACACCGCCCACCACGGCGGCAATGCCGGGCACATTGGCAAAGGCTCCGGGGTCATGGCTCTCTTGTATCACAAGGTGGAAATGAACGTCTTGGGCATGGCTGCCAGTGGTCAAGTCGGTGTACACCTGGCCCAGTGCACCTAAGGCGTCGGTGCCCATGATGACACCCATCTCGCGCAGCGCAATGTAGGCAGTGATGAGACCGCCGCCCACCAGGAAGGTCACCTGCATCACGTCGGTCCATGCCACGGAGGCCAGACCGCCGTAGATGGAGTAGATACCGGCGATGACAAAGAGAAGGAGGATAATCAGCATGCGGATGGAAATCTCCATGCCTCCCACACTCACGGCTATGCCCTGCAGACCCAGAATCTGCTCAATGGCGAGGGCGCCGAGCCACGCCACGGAGGTGAGGTTCACAAACACGTAGAGGAAGAGCCACAGGATGGAGAAGGCAAGGCCCACACCGTCGTTGTAGCGCTCGCGAAGGAACTGGGGGATGGTGAAGATCTTGCGGTCGAGCATCACGGGCAGCAGAAACTTGCCTATCACCACAAGGGTCACGGCGGCCATCACCTCATAGGCGGCTATGGCGATGCCGTCGCCGTAGCCGGTTCCTGACATACCGATAAACTGCTCTGCCGAAATGTTGGCGGCTATGAGCGAGGCGCCCACAGCCCACCATGTCAAGGTGTTGCCTGCCAGAAAATAGTCGCTGGCACTCTTCTGCTTCCCTTCTTTGTTGCGGGACAGAAAAAGACCCAGGCTCACCAGCAGGACCAAATAGCATACGAGAATCACAAAGTCGATGGGCTTGAAACCCGACATACTGATTGCCTCAGAAATACTGTTCATTTGTTTGGTGGTTTTGGATTTTGGTGGTTGTCTTAAATTTGGGTGTAAAAATACAATTATTTTTTCGGTTTTCCTACACCTTTATATATGTTTTATAGCATAAAACAGCAAAACGACCATAAAAAGTGTACATTTTACACTTTTTTAAGATTTCACCCCCTCTTTTCCTGTGCAAAACATCTCAGAAATCCCCATCCCCGCAATCGCCCCCACAAAGGTAACCAGCTCCCCCTCTAAGATTAGAGGGGGCAAGGGGGCGTTGACCCCCATTCCGCAACAAACCAATAAAAAAACAGGCGGCTCCCTATCAGAAGCCGCCCACTTTTACTGTTTGAAATCACTTTTTACATTCTCTGTCTGCGAGGAAGAACCT
>CAJONT010000268.1 GCA_905235975.1 uncultured Prevotella sp. | reverse complement strand
TGCACCGAATAAAAGCAAAAAGCGACCGAAACGAAACCGATGGAACACTGCCTTCAAAATTTTCAGAATTAATAGAACACACCTTATACCAGATGCAAGAAATTCTCAAGGGGAATGCCGCGGTTCTTGTCGACATTGTCCTTGTTGGCATCTATCAGTCTGAACACGGCATCCATGGCAAGGCGGGTGCTCACCTGCAGCGATTTGTCGCATAGCAGGTTGCCAATGAGCACTGCCGAGAAGATATCGCCCGTACCGGGGAAATGTACCGGGATTTCCTCGTAAGGCAGTGAGAAATAGGTGTCGCTGTCGGCATGATAACCCACCACGGAGGTCTGCCCCTCCACCCTGATGCTGGTGATGAGCACGGAACGGGCACCAATCTGTCGCAGTCCGTCGATGAGCCTTTTGGCCTCCACGGCATCTACGCCCTCTTCCCGATAGGGTGTGTCGGTAAGATAGCAGGCCTCGGTGTAGTTGGGATAGGTGAGGTGCGCCACGGCCACCATTTCACGCATGCTGAGGATGGTGGCAGGGGTGACGCCATTGTAGAGATGGCCCTCATCGCCCATGATGGGGTCTACGAACACCGTCGTACCCGTCAGGGCCTGCTCCAGGCAGTAGTCGGCGATGAGGCGTGCCTGCCGTTCCGAGGCGATGAACCCCGTGGCGATGGCATCGAAGGTGAAACCAAGTTCTTTCCACACCGGGAAGACGCCCCGGATATAGTCGGTGGTGTCAAGGATGTTGAACTTGCCATAGTCAAGGGTGTTCGACACCAATGCCGTGGGAAGGTTGTACACAGGCAGCCCCATATACGACAGAATAGGGAGCATAGCGGCTGTAGCCACCTTGCCATAGCCCGCCATATCATTGATAAGTAGTATTTGCTTGGACATTCGCTTCAAAATTTGGCGACAAAATTAGACAAAAATCAACAAAATGCTCCATATCGCCGGAAGAAAAACCATCCTAACCCCTTATTAGGGGACAAAATGGACTTTTTAGCCCCTTCTCACACGTTTTTCAACACAAAATGCCCCATAATCCGTTTTTTTTCGCTAAGTTTGCCACAATTAGCGAAAAATACATGAAAAGACCCCTCCTGACAGTCCTCTGCTGCCTCCTGGCAGCCAGCCTTTCCGCTCAACCCATCGACCGCAAAGCCGTTGTCATGCGCAACAACCCCTTTGTGAAGCAGATGGACCCGTTGTCGGCGCTCACCGTGGGCAATGGGGGATTCGCCTTCACCGTCGATGCCACCGGCATGCAGACCTTTCCTTCGTTCTATTCGCAAGGGGTGCCCTTAGGCACGATGAGCGACTGGGGATGGCATTCCTTCGACAACCCTGCGCAATACAAGCCCGAAGAGGCACTCATGGTCTACGACTTCGGTCACGGACACAAGGAACTCTATGCCACACAGTTCAAGGAGGAAGGCCGTGCCAAAGACGCTGCCGAATGGTTCCGCCAGAATCCTCACCGTCTGCACCTCGGCTGCTTAGGCCTCGGACTGACCGATCCCGAAAAGATGCAGGATATAGAACAGGTGCTGAACCTCTGGACGGGCATCATTGACAGTCGGTTCACCTACGACGAGACGGTCTACCATGTGCAGACCGTGTGCCACCCCACACGCGACATGGTAGCGGTGCGCATAGAGGCTGAGGGTGCCAAGACCGTACAACTCCGTTTCCCCTACCCCACCGGCAAGCACAGCGACGATGCTTGCGACTGGGACGAATGGGAGCGCAACATGAGCAGTTTTGAGGGACGCAGCTCCACCGACTGCGACACGCTGAAACGTGTGCTCGACGGCAAGTCGCGCTTCGACGAGGCCGACTACTATGTGGTACTGCACTGGGAGGGCGACCACCACTACAAGAACCTGCGCGGCCCACACCCGCTGTGGAACAGGCAGGAGTGGACATGCGAGAGCCGACAAGTGGCGCTCACCTGCGAGTTTCTGCCCGACAAACAGAGTGGAGGCAAGGCCCTCACCTTCGACGAAGTGGCACAGGCCTCCGCCGACCACTGGCGCGACTACTGGATGCAAGGCGGCATGGTGGACTTCGCCCATTGCACCGACCCAAGGGCTCCCGAACTGGAACGCCGCATCCTGCTGAGCCAATACCTGCTTGCCGTGAACGATGCCGGCGACACCCCGCCGCAGGAGACAGGACTCACCTACAACTCCTGGTACGGCAAATTCCACCTCGAAATGATATGGTGGCACCAGGCGCAGTTTGCCCTCTGGGGACATCCCGAACTGCTGGAACATACCCTCGACTGGTACTTCAAGGCGGCACCCAAGGCGCGCGAGATAGCACGCCGCCAGGGCTTCGAAGGTCTGCGCTGGATGAAGATGACCGACCCCGCCGCCGCCGAGGCACCCTCCAAGGTGGGCAGTTTCCTCATCTGGCAGCAACCTCACCTTATTTATCTTTCCGAACTGCTCTACCGCGCTGCTGGGGAAGCCGACAAGGAGCGCCTCGTGGCAAAATTCGGTCCTCTGATCGAAGAGACCGCCGCCTTCATGTATTCCTTTGCCACCTACGACCCTGAGCACGACCGCTACATACTGAAGGGGTGCATACCCGCCCAAGAGACGCTGCACGCCGACGAGACCGTGAACCCGCCCTTCGAACTCGCCTACTGGCGCTTCGGATTGCAGACCGCCCAGCAGTGGCGCGAACGTAGTGGAAAAGCACGGTGGGTGCAATGGGACCGCCTCATAGACGGGCTGTCGCCGTTGGCTGCCAGCGACAGCCTCTACTTGGCTGCGGAAAGCGCACCGGAGACATACACCGACACACGCTTCACCAGCGACCACATGGCGGTACTGGGCAGTGTGGGCATTCTGCCGGAAACACCGCAAGTCGACAACGACGTGATGCGCCGGACTCTCGCCTGGGTGTGGGACAACTGGAACTGGGACAAGACATGGGGGTGGGACTATCCCATGACGGCCATGAACGCTGCACGGATGGGCGAACCCGACAAGGCTGTCGATGCGCTCCTCATGCCCAAACGCACCAACACCTACCTCGTCAACGGACATAACTACCAGGACGAGCGACTGCGCATCTACCTGCCCGGAAACGGCGGACTGCTCACCGCAGTGGCCATGATGTGTGCCGGATGGGACGGCGCCTCAAAACCGCTGCCCGGTTTCCCCGACAACGGACAGTGGGACGTGCGGTGGGAAAATCTGCTGCCGCTGCCATAGAAAGCGATACACGATGAAAAAGAAAAAAGGAATCCTGCTGATACTGCTCCTTGTGGCAGTGCTCCTGGGCTTCACCCGCCTGTGCACAAAGCACACCGACCACACCCACTGCCTGCTGCCCGACTCCGTACAGCTGCGCGTGGGCGACGTGGTGTTCAGAAGGGGGAGCGGCACGACCAGCCATGCCGTGCTGCTGGCCGACAGGGAGGGCTACTACTCCCATTGCGGCATCGTGGTCGACTCGGCAGGCACCCTGCTCGTGGTACACGCCGTACCGGGAGAACCCGACTTCGAGGGTGACCCCGACCGCGTGAAGGCCGACCTGCCCTGCACCTTCTTCAGCAATGTCTATGCCGATGCCGGCGAGGTGTGCCGTCCCGACAACGACAGTATCGCACGGATAGCGGCCGACAGGGCATGGCGGATATACCGCCGGGGTGTGCGCTTCGACCACAATTACGACCACAACGACACCACACACCTCTACTGCACCCAACTGGTGCATCTCGTCTACCAACAGGCCGGTTGTGTGCTCTGCGGCCCTCCCACACACCAGTTCAACCTGCCCGGTCTGCACTGCACCTGCTGGTTACCCTCTGATCTCTACGGCTCCAAGAGCCTTCACTCTATCTCTAAATTCTAACATTATTAAACTTTACAAATGATGAAAAAAACCGTAACAACCATCTTGTGTGGACTGCTTGTCCTCTTCTTGGCATCATGCAGCAAAGATACCCCTTCCACAGCAGTAGAAAAGGCTCTCACCTCTCTGCAGAAGGAAGACTACAAAGGCTATGTTGACCAGCTCTATGTGAGCCCCACCAACGACAAAGAAAAGGTGGAGAAGCAGAAAGAAGAACTCACCGCCCTTCTCAAGGAGAAGTTTGCCGCCAATCCCAACGGCAAGATTA
>CAJONT010000267.1 GCA_905235975.1 uncultured Prevotella sp. | reverse complement strand
TGGGTTGGCTTGCCAATGGTATTGGGATGGGTGCTGCTGTGCTGCGTGGCCTGCGGACCGCATAAGACCAGCATCAATAATGTTGTGATTGATAAGGAGACCATTCTCAAACACGGAGAGCCGTATACCGGCGAAGTGTGGAGCGAAGACGGCAGGTCATACTGCCTGACCTCACGCAACGGCGAACTCACGAAATTCGTGATGTATCACCTCAACCGACAAGAGGCGGTGAGAATAGACAATCTCTCTGACGAATTCACCGTCTATGACGAAACCGGCAAAGAGATGAACATCGACTCTTTCGCCGTGCAATATGAAAATCTCGTGGCGACACTGCATGAACTGTTCCCCAAAGACAGCATAAAATAAAGACTCGGTGCCGGCACCCTTGCCCGTTGTGGGCTGTGTGGTGAACCAATTATTTACACAGGAGCTTAAAGGTATGAAGACAAGAAACGTGGTGCTGTTACTGCTTCTGCTGCTTTGCATAGGCGGAGGCATCTGCTACTATTTCTACGACAACTATAAGAAAGCGATTGCCGAAGAAGAACTGCGCGACTCCATACGCAGGGTGCGCATGGAGGAGTTGGCACGTTACGCCGCCATCGATGAGGCACGACGCGACTCCATCGCGCGCTATGAGCGCACACACTCGCAAGAGGTGATACGCAAACGCTTAGACGACATGATCGAGCAGGAGACGATGTCGGGCCGCAACCGCGCTTCCGGCCGCAACTATTCGGCCGATATGAACCGCATGTACAACAAGTGCATAGAGATTGCCAACAAGACGAATGCCGACTCCGTGTTCCATTCGTTCTCGTTCGACAGACTGATGGGAAAAGATTCACATGTGTACAGCTTCGACGTGAGCCGGGTGTACTACGTGACCGACCTTACTGCGTATGCCGACGTGGTGTTCGACATTGGAAGCGAATTGCCTGAAGGTCAGACAGTCATCTACCGTCTGAGCTACGAAAACGAGCGGTGGGTAATCGACGACTTCATCTTCGTGTTTGATGACGGTTACCGCGTGTCGGAGAAACGCGAGATGAAATGGTTCACATCGAAGTGGGATCCCGACCGCCCCGCCCAGGAGAGTGACATCGACCTGTAGGACGGTGTCAGTCGATGAGTTTTTTGCCGAGCAAGAAGAAAAACACACCCGCGCTCACATAAAGCACGAGATAGGCGATTACCATGAATACCGATGTGTTCCCGTTGCGCCACAGGAGCATATCGAGATAGAATCCGAGGATGACGATGAAAAGTCCTCCGAACATGAGCAGATATCCAAGAATCTTCAGCATACGCGTATTTGTAATGTTTGAGGTGGGTTCTATTGATTCTGATTTTTTGAATGCACGAAAATACGCAAAAAAAACGACAAACAGCAAAAAATCCCAATAAAACAAACAGACATGACAAGAAAAGCCCTTATCACCAGCCTGATGCTGCTTCTCGCCCTGTGTGCGAAGGCGCAATTCGGTCCCACGACCGATGCCGACACGAAGTATGCCGGCTCGTTGCCGAAAGTCGGCACCCCTGCTCCCGACCTGAAGCTCAAGACAATAAACGGCAAAACCTTTACGCTTAGCAAGTTGCGCGGCCGCTATGTGGTGCTCGACTTCTGGGCCTCATGGTGCCGTGACTGCCGCAAGGATGCCCCTGTGGTGGTAGAGATGGCAGAGCGTTTCGGTTCACGCGGCGTGGAATTTGTGGGTGTGTCGTTCGACACCGACAAAGAAGCATGGCGCAAGGCCGTGGAGACGTACGGCATCCAATACACCCAGGTGAGCGAATTGAAGGAATGGAAAGAGAGTGCCGTTTCCGCTGCCTACGGTGTGAAATGGATTCCCTCTATGGTGCTGATAGACCCCGAGGGCAAGGTGGCCCTCTCCACCGTGCTGACCGACAAGATGGAGCGCATGCTCTATGAGGTGACAAAAGCGCCCGCTGCCGACACCGGCGTTGAGGAGCAGGTGTCTATCGACGGCAGCAAGGGGAAGTTGGCCGCCATCATCCAGAAGCCGAACCTTGCCCCCGGCACACAGTGCCCGATGGTGATGCTGCTGCACGGCTTCGGCGGAGCGAAGGAAGGTCCGCTGTTTGAAATCATCGCCGACTCGCTTGCCGCCCACGGCATTGCTTCGATACGTTTCGACTTCAACGGCCACGGTGCGAGCGAGGGCGACTTTGTGGACATGACAGTGCCCAACGAGATAGAAGATGCCAAACAAGTGTACGACTACGTGAGCAACCTGCGCTATGTGAACAGCGTGGCCCTCGTGGGGCACTCACAAGGCGGTGTGGTGGCAGCCATGACCGCCGGCGAGTTGACCGCCGAGGGTGTGCGTGCCGTAGTGCTGATGGCGCCTGCCGCCGTGCTGCGCGACGATGCCATCCGAGGCAACACGATGGGTGCCACCTACGACCCCCTCGACCCGCCAGCGTATGTGGAGCTATGGGGCGGCAAGCGCTTAGGCCGCGAATACATCAAGTCGGCATTCAGCCTGCCCATCTATGAGACGGCAGCCCGCTACCAGGGCAAGGCCCTCATCGTGCACGGCACCGGCGACAGGGTGGTGCCTTATACCTACGGCGAACGGTTCAGCAGTATATGGCCCGGCAGCACCTACGTGCCGCTCGAAGGCTTCGACCATGGCTTCTCACAAAACATCTACCGTACCGACCGCATTGTAAGCGACTGGCTGATTGACGTGTTGAAGTAAGGTGTGTTCACCATAGGGAATGAAAAAGGGAGACACACGCTATAAGCATGCGCCCCCCCATAGGCAAAATGAAAAATAAACTCGTTTTATTCGTTTTTGGCGGCGACTACGACGTCGGCTTTGCGTAGCACCACGTTACCACGAGCGAAGCCTTCGTGCACCACGCGAATCACGGTGCCGGGCACGCCGTTGTCGCTCTCTTCGACACCCACCACGTTGGCGACATTGCCGTTGGGTTTCATGCCCTCAAGTGGCATGGGATGGACACCATAGTTGGCCAATACATCCACCAGCTTCGTCTTGGCAGTGAGCAGACGCTGAATGGCCTGCGTGGAAATCCTGCTCTGGTCGTAACCGCGTTCGTGAATGGCATCCTCGGCCGTGTCGAAGGCCTCGAACACCTGCATGAAATCGCCCAATATGTTCGTGACCCGCTCGTCGAAGGTTTGTTCCTGCTCGGAGAGCAGTTTTTTGAGGCGCAGATTCTGTGCCTGATATTTGGTGATATATTCTTCTACAATCTCTATCTTGGTATTCATAATGGCTATGCGTATATATTATATAATAAGGAGTGATTCGTCATATTACGTTCAGAAACTGCCTTATTTCACCTGGATGTACTCACCCACCTGCATTTTGTAGTCAATGGGTTTGTTGTTGAGTTTGGCAATTTCGTGGTAGTCGACCTTGTCGGCGCCATACACCTTTTTGCAGACCTTCCACCAAGAGTCGCCCGGCTCCACGACATAGTATTTCTTACCGTCGCGCACCACGACCTTGCCCAAATCGGCCTTTACCTCCTCTTGTTTCTTTTCCTCAGCTTTCTTCTCGTCGCTCTTCTTGTCTTCGTCTTTCGTCTCATCAGCTTTCACGTCTGCCTTCTCATCAGCCTTCTTCACGTCGGCCTTGGTTTCCACTTTGGCAACTGCCGTTTCGGGTTTCAACTGCTTGATTTGCTCGTTGAGTGCTGCCACAGAGTCCTCAAGCTGCACGAGCAGTTCACTGTCGGGGCTCTTCACTGTTTTGGGTGTGAGGAAATAGAGGAGCGCAAAGACGAGTGCGAGTATGCTTGTCACGATGGCCACCGGTTTCCACTTGACACCGGTTTCCACGATAGACTTGTCCACCTCGTAGAGAAGGCGGTACACTTCCAGGTTACTACCGCAACTGGCACAGCGTATGTTATCTTTCAGATAGTCGCCCACTGGTTTGCCGCAAACGGGGCAATTTTTTTCTTCCATAAGTTAAAATTCGGTTTAAAACCAATTATTCAGCTATTTGCGCGCAAAGATAGCAAAAAATAAGCGAATAGGAAATAATATTGTTAAAAAAAACATTACCTCCAAAAATCCTCTCCAGAAGGCTCATTGCCACGGCAATAGCTGCTGCCATCGAAGCAGTGTGTGCACACAGCGCATTTGGGCAGACCGATTGATTCGATGAGCGCCTCAATTTTGTTGAACTTGAGCGTCGTGATGCCCAGCCTTCGTGCTATTTCTTCCACCATGCGGTTGTACTCGGGCGAGCCTGTGGTGGAATAAGCTTCGAGGTTAGACACATCATCACCTTCAAAATCCCTTATGATACGGCGAGAGAGCAGTTCGAGATCGCTCTTCGAGGAAGTGAAGTTGATGAAAGGACATCCATAGACGAGGGGCGGACATGAGATGCGTGCATGCACCTCTTTTGCCCCATACTCGAAGAACATACGCACGTTGTCGCGCAGCTGTGTGCCACGCACGATGGAGTCGTCGCAGAACACCACACGTTTTCCTTTGAGGATCGCCTTGTTGGGAATAAGTTTCATCTTTGCCACCAGGTCGCGTCGGCTCTGGTTGCCCGGGGTAAAGCTTCTGGGCCATGTGGGCGTATATTTGAGGACGGCACGCTTATACGGTATGCCATGCCCCTCGGCATATCCAAGCGCCATGCCCACTCCCGAGTCGGGAATGCCACAGACACAGTCGGCCTCGGTATCGTCTTCTTTTCCCATGAGAATGCCGTTTCGCTCACGCATATCCTCCACATTGATGCCGTTGTAGTCGGACGAGGGGAATCCGTAGTACACCCAGAGGAAGGAGCATATCTGCTCGTGCTTGGCAGGAGGCTGCAGCACATCGATGCCATTTGCCGTGATGCGCACGATTTCGCCCGGCCCTACATCGCGCACGGTGGCAAAGTCGAGGTTGGGGAAGGCCGACGACTCGCTGGTGGCTGCCCATGCGCCCTCTTTTCGGCCCAAGACGATTGGAGTGCGTCCGAAGTAGTCGCGTGCGGCGATGATGGCATCTTCGGTGAGCACGAGCATGGAGCAAGAGCCCTGCACCTTCTGATAGACCTTGTTGATGCCATCGACGAAGGTAGAGCCCATGTTGATGAGCAGCGCCACGAGTTCGGTGGGGTTGATTTTGTTGGCAGAGAGTTCGCTGAAGTGCATTCTCTCCGCAAGGAGTTCATCCGCTATCTCCCGCATGTTGTTTATCTTTGCCACGGTGACCACGGCATAGCGTCCTAAGTGCGAATTGACGATGATGGGCTGCGGGTCGGTGTCGCTTATCACGCCGAGTCCCTGATTGCCATGAAAGGAGTCGAGTTCGTCTTCAAACTTAGAGCGGAAATAGTCACGTTCCAGACTATGAATAGAGCGGCTGAAGCCACGTTCGGCATCGAAAGTCACCATACCGGCACGTTTTGTGCCAAGGTGCGAATTATAATCAGTGCCGTAGAACAAGTCGTTAATACAATCCTTAACCGAAATGGTACCAAAAAAGCCTCCCATGAAAAAAAACGAATTATAGTATTGAATATAGTCGTGCAGACTGTTTTTTCGAATGCAAAATTACACAATATTCCGCTAAAAGAGGAAAGACTCCGCCCATTTTTTCACACTTTTCCGTGCTTTCTTGACTCAGATTAAATGAAATGTAAAAAAAATAGCTTTCAGACCACTGTATTATGGCATTTTTTTGTTATTTTTGCTCAGAAACAACCACTACTATCATGAAACGCACAGTATTATTTCTCTTTTTCTGCATAGCCGTCCTCTGCTGCACCGCCCAGGGACACAAACGAGCCGTTGTGCACCCCGGCGAACTATGGCCTGACAACCGCGGCGAGCATATCAACGCCCATGGCGGCGGTGTGTTGGCATACGGCCACACCTTCTATTGGTATGGCGAGCACAAAGCCGACACCACCAGTTCGGCCATGGTGGGTGTAACCTGCTACTCGTCGCACAACCTTGTCGACTGGACCTACGAAGGCGTGGCGCTGCCGGTGGTCGACAAGAAAGGTCACGACATTGAGCGCGGCTGCGTATTGGAGCGCCCCAAAGTGATATACAATGCCGCGACGGGCAAGTTTGTGATGTGGTTCCACCTTGAACTGAAGGGCAGGGGCTACAGTGAGGCCCGCTATGGTGTGGCCGTGAGCGACTCGCCCACAGGCCCCTTCCGCTACCTCCGTTCCGGCAGGGTGAATCCGGGGAAATACGCCATCTCGTGTACGGCAACCGACCTGCTCAAACTCGACACCCTGACGACGGACCATTTCAAGACGTGGTGGACGAAGGAGTGGTACGATGCCGTGGCAGCAGGCATGTTCATGAAACGCGATGCCATAGCGCATACTGAGGCAGGTCACTCCCACCCTGCCGGCCAGATGGCACGCGACCAGACCGTATTTGTGGACGACGACGGCCATGCCTACCACATCTACTCCTCGGAAGAGAACATGACGATACAGATAGCCGAACTGACCGACGACTACACCGCCCACACAGGCCGTTACACCCGGGTGGCAGCAGGCGGCATGAACGAGGCACCCGCCGTGATGAAGAAAGACAACACCTACTGGATGATTACCAGCGGTTGCACCGGCTGGGACCCCAACGAAGCCCGCATGTTCTCCGCCCCCTCCATCTGGGGTCCGTGGACACAGCATCCCAATCCCTGCAGAGGTCCTCTCGCCGAGAAGACGTTCAACGGGCAGAGCACCTTTATCCTGCGTGTCGGCGACCACTACATCTTCATGGCCGACATCTGGCGCCCCCGTCACCCGAGCGATGCCCGTTATATCTGGCTGCCCATCCGCTTTGAAAAAGGGACGCCCGTGATAGAGTGGAAAGACGAATGGGAGGTGCCTGCCGTGCATTGAATGTATTTCCGTGCATTGAAGAAGGGCCGTACCCTGAGCGACACTTTTTCTGAGAAAAAATAAAAGTCCATATATTAAGGTGTGGACTGAGATTGTGTGGAAAAAAAAGACGCAAAACTGTTTGTTATCACGCAGAATTGCCTTAACTTTGCAGTACATAAGAGAAACTAAACAATCTTACTACTACGAACACAATGAACAGCAATTGGAAATATTCTGACTGGAACGGGAAAATAGCCTGTCAAGAAATGGACAAGAATCTGCGTCTCGACACCTCACAGATAAGCACATCGGCCAACTGTTTCATATTCCTCTTAGTGGACAACGGCAGTTGCGATTTCCAGTTCATCCGCAAACGCATCCACCTCAGTTCCGGTGATGTGATGGTATTTCCGCCCACCTATCCTCCGAGAGACACCAAGACGAGCGAAGACTATCATGCCACATGTCTGATTGTACAGCGCGACTTTGCCTATACCCAAGTATCCGTGCTGAAGACCTACCAACTGCTCATCTCCACGGTGGTGCTCGAACACAGTGCGAAGGCCACGCCCACCCCAGAGCATTTCCAGATGCTGAAAGACGCCCTCCTTCTGATCAGGCGTCACATGACCAATCCCCATTCCATGACCGACGAGGCCATCACCTCGCTCTACATGATGTTTCTCTACGACCTCACGGTGTGCCTCAAGACGATGGACAACAGGGAAGCGCAGCGCACGAGTCTCTTGTACGTGCAGTTTCTTGAGTTGCTGAACCTCCATTTCAAGGAACATCACGACATCCCCTTCTATGCGGCGAAGTTAGGCATTTCGCCCCGCTACCTGTCGATGATCATCAAGAAGCTTACCGGCGACACCGTGCTCCACTACATCAACGAGCGCATCGTGATGGAAGCCTGCTGGATGCTGAAGTCCACCGACAAGAGCATCCTGCAGATAAGCGAGGAACTTCACTTCTCCGACCAGGCCTCTTTCAGCAAGTTCTTCAAGCGCAACAGGAACAAGAACCCCCTGCAGTACCGCAAGGAGGAATATTAGGCTCCTGCCATATCAGACACGCGCCGGCCACACCTGCCGTATGTGCCTCTCGCGGTGCTCCACCACCACTTCAATACCGAACTTCTCGTGTATGTGCTCAGCCAAGTGCTGGGCACTATAGACGCTTCGGTGCTGTCCCCCCGTGCATCCGAAGCAGAACATGAGCGAGGTGAAGCCCCGCTCCATATAACGCGCCACATGGGCGTCGGCAAGACGGTAGACACTCTCGAGAAAAGTCAATATCTCGCCATCTTGCTCCAAGAATTGTATCACAGGTTCGTCGAGGCCCGTGAGCTGTTTGTACTGCTCGTAGCGGCCAGGATTGTGCGTGCTGCGGCAGTCGAACACATAGCCGCCTCCGTTGCCCGATGTATCGGCTGGTATGCCCTTCTTGTAGGAGAAGCTGAACACGCGCACCACGAGCGGTCCCTGGCCGTCGTAGCGCGACACCGACGGTTTTGACCCAGCCTCTGCCTCAGTCTTAGGCCGGGCATAGCGGGGCAGCTCGGTGAGCCGTTTCAGCACATCCATAAGACAGGGATAGGGGAAGGGTGTGGCAAGCAGGGCACGCAGGTTGTCGAGGGCAGGCGGTATGGACTGCAGGAAATGCGCCTTGCGCTCGAAATAGCCCCTGAAGCCGTAGGCACCCAACACCTGCAAGGTGCGGAAGAGGACGAAACACGACAGGCGCTGCCTGAACGCGGGCAGCGGCGGCACTTCGGTGAGTTGGCGCAGCGTGTGGTAGTATTCTTCGACCAGTGTGTCGCGCAGTTGCTGACTATAGCGTGCCGAAGCTTGCCACAGGAACGACGCCACATCGTAGTAGTAAGGACCGCGCCTACCGCCCTGGTAGTCGATAAACATCGGTTGGCCATCGTCGGTCAGCATCACGTTGCGTGCCTGGAAGTCGCGGTACATAAACGTCTTCGCCTCCTCACCCGTCAGGTCTTGCGCCATGCGGCGGAAGTCCTCCTCAAGCCTCAGCTCGTGGAAGTCGAGGCCGGACGGTTTGAGAAAGCAATATTTGAAATAATGCAGGTCGAAGAACACATTGTCGGCATCGAACGCCGGCTGCGGATAGCACTGGCTCCAGTCGAGCCCTTCAGCCCCCCTCACCTGCAGATGCGGGAGCATGCGCAGCGTGGTGCGCAGCAGTTGCACCTCGTGCGGCGCATAGCGGCCGCCCGCCTCCCTTCCCTCGCGGAGGGCATCAAAGAGCGCGTGCGTGCCGAGGTCGGTCTGCAGGTAGCGCATCCCGTCGTCGTCGACAGCCAGGATGCGCGGCACAGGCAGTTGCCGTTCGGTGAAATGCCGTGAGAGATAGACGAAGGCATTGTTCTCCTCGCTACTTGTACCCACACAGCCGATGACGGACGCGCCGTCGGTATCGGTGAGGCGGTAATACACCCTGTTGGAACCGGCTCCCTGGAGCCTTGTCACGCTGGCGGGCGCATGGCCGCACCATTTGGTATAGAGCAGTTGCAGTTTTTCCATAAAAATACAAAATTATCGGCCGGGATGTCATTTTCGCCGGCGCAGGCAGCATATCACGACGCCCCACTCCTGAAAGGAGTCGGCATTGTAGACGAAGACTTTGGCCTCGGGGTCAGCCTGCCGCAGCGTCACCCTGCCCCGCTCCACCTCGGAGCGGTCGAGCGAAGCGATGCGGAACGCCCCATCGGCATAGAACACCACCACGTCGCCGTGGCGGGGTGTCTCGGCGCGGTCCACCACTACCAAGTCGCCCCGCATGATGCCCACTGCCGCCATGGCGTCGGTATCAACCCTGGCGTAGAAGGTGGCATCGGGATGCTGAATGAAGTGCTCGTTGAAGTCGATTATTTCGCCGGGGAAGTCCTGCGGCGCATGGGGCACACCCGCATAGATGCCTCCGCTGAAGAAAGGCAACCCCATGTGTGACGTGAAGCCCCCGCTGAAGAGGAGCACCTCGTTAGGACTCGTCGTTTTGGCGCTCATTTTCTTTGTGTCGTTGTTTGCGCTCATACTGCGCCAGCAGCGCATCGATGAGCAGCAACAGCATCATGATGCCGAGCGACATCCAGAACGACCGTGTGAGGTAGAGCAAGCCCAGCGACACCACGAGGAGCAGCAGGAAATGGCGTGATATCTTGATTTTTTTCATCTTGTTTGCAAAATTAGGCAATAATCTGCAATTTAGGGTACGATTTTGACAAAATTCTATTATATTTGCACTATCTAATATTGGGGAATACTATGCAAAAGAGCAAATACCTTGTTGCCAATGAGCGCGACGCCCTCTGGGGGCTCACCATCAGCACGGTGGGCTACGACGAGGTGGAGGCCGGCGAGCCCTACCCCACCCGCGGGCATGCCGACGGCTACTACTTCCAGATGGACGGCGGCCGCGTGCTGCATGAATACCAGATGCTCTATTTGGTGGAGGGAGAGGGATTCTTCCGCTCCAGTCATGTGAAGGAGATGAAAATCAAGCCCGGCGACCTTTTCATCCTCTTCCCCGGCGAGTGGCACAGCTACGGTCCGCTTGCCCACCATCCGTGGAAGAGCTACTGGATAGGCTTCAAGGGCCGCAACATGGACGACCGCGTGCAGGGCGGCTTCCTCTCGCCCGAGCATCCCGTGCACCACACCGGCTTCTCAATGAGCATCATCAACCTCTACGAAGAAGCCCTGCAGGCTGCCATGGAAGAGGCTGCCTACTCGCAGCAGTTGCTTGCGGGCATTGTGAACCACCTGATAGGGATGATGTACTCGCAGGAGCGCAACATCATCCTGAACCGCAACCAATTCCACGTAGATCTCATCAACCAAGGTCGCCAGCGCATCCGCGAGGCGTTGGAGAGCGACCTCACCATCCAGCAGGTGGCGGGAGAACTGGGTGTGAGCTACTCCAACTTCCGCAAGCTGTTCAAGGAGTTCACCGGCATCTCCCCCGCCCTCTACCAGCAGGACCTCCGTCTGCAGCGCGCCAAGGAACTGCTGTCCACCACGGGGTTGAGCATCAAGGAGATAGCCTACAGGTTGAATTTCGACTCGCCCGACTACTTCTCCTCGAAATTCCGCAACAAGACGGGCATGAAGCCGAGCCAGTTCAGGCAGAGCACGCAAAAACGCGCGGAATGACAAGAATCGTGGTAATAAAATCAAATTTCTTGCCTTGCTTGGCTTGATAGCATGTATTTTTGCAAGACAGCAAAAAAATGAATCAAGAATTTATAAACACACACATGAAAAGTATTTTGGAAGGTCGTGACGCGCTGCGTCGCGAGGTAGAGAAGATAGCCGAAGTGGCCGGTTATCTGTGGCAGAACGGATGGGCCGAGCGCAACGGCGGCAACATAACCGTGAACATCACCCGCTTAGTGGACGACGAGATAAAGGCGCTGCCCGCCATCAGCGAGGTGAAGGCGATAGGCACCACACTGCCCCATCTGAAAGGCTGCTACTTCTACTGCAAGGGCACCGGCAAGCGTATGCGCGACCTGGCGCGCTGGCCGATGGACAACGGCAGTGTGATACGCATACTTGACGACTGCGCCAGCTATGTGATTATCGCCGACAACCCCGTGCTGCCCACGAGCGAGCTTCCCTCGCACCTCACCGTGCACAACCACCTAATAGAAAAAGGTTCGCCCTACACCGCCACCGTGCACACCCACCCGATAGAGCTGGTGGCAATGAGCCACAACCGCGCCTTCTTGGAGAAAGACGTGCTCACGCGCCTGCTATGGAGCATGATACCCGAGACGAAAGCCTTCTGCCCCCTCGGCTTAGGCATCATCCCCTACACGCTGCCCGGCAGTGTGGAACTGGCCGATGCCACACTGAAAGAGCTCGACGAGTACGACGTGGTGATGTGGGAGAAACACGGTGTGTTTGCCCAGGGCTTGGACGTGATGGACGCCTTCGACCAGATAGACGTGCTCTCAAAGAGTGCCAAGATATACATCTCTGCCAAGAGCATGGGCTTTGAGCCCGAGGGCATGAGCGACGCCCAGATGAAGGAAATGAGCGTGGCTTTCAACCTGCCTAAATAACATTATATTCAAGTTT
>CAJONT010000266.1 GCA_905235975.1 uncultured Prevotella sp. | reverse complement strand
GGTAAAGGAAATGCCGGTCAGCGCAAGGGTATCAACGGTGACATCCAGGTGTTCATTGAGGAGGAAGAGAACGACACCTTCATCCGCCAGGAGACCGACCTGATCTACAACCTGCTGCTCGACTTCCCCACCGCCGCACTGGGCGGCGAGGTGCGCATACCCACCCTTGAGGGCACCAAGCTGAAAATAAACATAGAACCCGGCACCCAGCCCGGCACGACGAAGCGCCTGCGCGGCAAGGGACTGCCCGAGGTGCAAGGCTACGGCCACGGCCGCGGCGACATCATCGTGAACATCAGCATCTATGTGCCCAAGACACTGAGCCGTGAGGAGAAGAACGAATTAGAGAAGATGCGCGACAGCGACAACTTCAAGAGCGACACGAAGACGCAGAAGAGCATCTTCGACAAATTCAAGAATTTCTTCAACTGACAAAGTGTCAGTCGCCACACATCATGAACTATCAAGAAACAGTAGACTACCTGTATCACTGCACCCCGGTTTTCGAGAAAATCGGGGTGGGTGCATATAAAGAGGGGTTGTCTAACACGTATGCCTTCGACGACCACTTCGGCCATCCCCACCGCCACTTCCGCAGCATACATATTGCGGGCACCAACGGCAAGGGGTCGGTGTCGCACACTTTGGCCGCCATCCTCCAGGCACAGGGCTACCGTGTGGGCCTCTACACCTCGCCCCACTTAGTGGATTTCAGGGAGCGCATCCGCATCAACGGCACGTGCATCAGCGAGCAGTATGTGGTGGATTTCGTGGCGCAGGAGCGTGACTTCTTCGAGCCCCTCCACCCCTCCTTCTTCGAGCTTACCACCGCCTTGGCTTTCAAGTACTTCGCCGAGCAAGCGGTAGACATCGCCGTGGTGGAGGTGGGTCTTGGCGGCCGTCTCGACTGCACCAACATCCTGACGCCCGTGCTGTCGGTCATCACCAACATAAGCCTCGACCACACCGAGCTGTTGGGCAACACCCTTGCACAGATAGCTGCCGAGAAGGCCGGCATCATAAAGCCCGGTGTGCCCGTGGTCATAGGCGAGCGCCATGCGGAGACCGCCCCCGTGTTCACCGCCAAGGCAGAGGAAGCCGGAGCCCCCCTTGTCTTCGCCGAAGACGAAGGCGAACTGCTACATGCCATCCTCTGCGCCACCGGCGGCATAGACTACAGCACTACCCACTACGGCAGGCTGCACGGCGAACTGGGCGGTCTGTACCAACAGAAGAACATGGCGACGGTGCTGGCCGCCTGCAGGCAGTTGGAGGCACAGGGCATTGTGCGCGACAGGGAGAGCGTGGTCCATGGTGTGGCCCACGTGGTGGAAGAGACTGGTCTGATGGGCCGTTGGCAGCAGGTGCACACACGTCCCACCGTGGTGTGCGACACCGGCCACAACGTGGGCGGATGGATGTATCTGTGTCCGCAGATAGAAGCGCGGCCCTGCGACAAGCTCCGCATCGTGTTCGGCATGGTGAACGACAAAGACATCCACACGGTGATGCGTATGCTGCCCAAACACGCCATCTATTATTTCACGCAAGCCACGTCGAAACGTGCCGTTCCTGCCGACGAGGTGGCCCGCATCGGTGCCGAATGCCAGCTGAACGGCCATGCCTACCCCACTGTGGCAGAGGCCTATCATGCCGCCCTGCACGACGCCGGGAGCGACGACTTTGTCTTCGTGGGAGGAAGCAGTTATGTGGTGGCCGACCTGCTGCCCCTTATAAAATAACCATTTTTAACATTTTCTATAAAATGATTTTACCGTAATACATTTGCTATTACGGTTTTTTTTTGTTTACTTTGCAGAAACTTTTTGACTGTTTTAAGCGAAGGCGTTTTTTCAATTTCAACTTGCGCTTTTGACATAAGTAATACCATCATTAACAACCATTTTTAGGATGAACAAATCGGAAACAGAAAATCTTTGTGGTCTGCGAAAGGAAGATTTCCAGACCACTATCAACGGCAAGCAGACCGATCTTTTTATTCTGAAGAACAGTCTGGGCAATGAAGTAGCCATCACCAATTACGGAGGCGCCATTGTCGCCATCATGGTACCTGACCGCAACGGCAACTATGCCAACGTGATACAAGGACATGACAACATTCAAGACGTAATCAATTCACCCGAGCCATTTTTGTCGACACTGATAGGCCGTTACGGCAACCGTATCTGCCGCGGACAGTTCCGTCTGCGCGGCAAAGACTATCAGCTGGCCATCAACAACGGCCCCAACGCCCTGCACGGCGGTCCCAAGGGTTTCCACGCCCGCGTATGGGATGCCCAGCAGATGAACGACCAGGCCCTGGTGCTGGAACTCGTGTCGGCATACGGCGAGGAAGGCTACACCGGTGAGCTGAAAGTGACGGTGGTGTATACCTTCACCAACGAGAACGAGCTGATGATAGAATATCTTGCCACCACGAACAAGATGACCATCATCAACCTCACCAGCCACGGATTCTTCAGTCTGGCGGGCATTGCCAACCCCACCCCCACCATCGAGGATTTGGAGTGCGAGATCAATGCCGACTACTACATTCCCATCGACGAGAACTCCATTCCCACCGGTGAGATACGTTTCGTGAAAGACACCCCGTTCGACTTCCGCACCCCGAAACCCGTGGGCCGCGACATCGACGCCGACAACGAGCAGATACGCCATGGCGCCGGCTACGACCACTGCTTTGTGCTGAACAAGCGCGAAGAAGGCGAACTGAGCTTCGCCGCCCGCATCTACGAGCCTAACAGCGGCCGCACGATGGATGTGTACACCACCGAGCCCGGCGTGCAGGTATACACCGACAACTGGGCCGACGGCTATGCCGGCCAG
>CAJONT010000265.1 GCA_905235975.1 uncultured Prevotella sp. | reverse complement strand
GATGGGAGTATGTCGGCGATGTGATGAACGTGGTGTTCGCCAACGGATGGATTGCCGACGACGACGGCAAGGTGTTCATCTACTATGCCTCGAGCGACACGCGTATGCACGTGGCCACTTCTACCGTCGACCAACTGGTGGACTACTGTCTGCATACACCAGCCGACGGCCTTTCCACCTCTGCATCGGTAGAAACTATTAAGCGTCTTATCAACAAAAACAAATCGATTCTATAATATTATGGCAAGTTTAAAAGAAAAAATAGGTTATGCTCTGGGCGACGCTGCCGCTGGTGGCATCACATGGAAAATCATGTCCATCGCCTTCCCTCTCTTCTTCACCAATGTGTTCGGTCTTACCTTCGCCGATGCGGCCACACTGATGCTGATAGCGCGTATGTTCGACGTCGTCACCGACCCCCTCATGGGCTCACTCGCCGACCGCACTCAGTCGCGCTGGGGCACCTACCGGCCGTGGCTCATCTTTGGCGCCATCCCCTTCGGACTCATCTTCGCACTCTTGCTCTATACACCCGATTTCGGACCGGTGGGCAAACGAATCTGGGCTTATTCGCTCTATCTCCTCATGATGGCCATGTACACGGCGGTAAACGTGCCCTACGGCTCGCTGCTGGGTGTGATGACCGATGATGACAACGAGAAGAACCAATTCTCGTCGTTCCGTATGGTGGGAGCCTATGCCATGGGATTCATCACGCTGCTCTCGTTCCCTTACCTGCAGCGCTTCGTGGGCGGCACACCGCAGCATCAGTATGCGGTGCTCGGCGCCTTCTTCGGCATCATCGCAGCAGTGGGCACCCTGGGGTGCGGACTGCTCACGAAAGAACGCCTCAAACCGGTGCGCGCCGAGAAATTCTCCTTCAAGCCTTTTGCCGACCTGTTTAAGAACAAGCCCTGGATTTATCTCACGCTAATCGGTATCTGCACCAACTTCTTCAACGGCTTCCGCTATGCCGTGGCAGGTTATCTCTTTGAGTACTGCCTGAAAGGGGATGTCACCGTGAGCGGCCTCATCATCAACTATACGGTGTTCATGACGTTCGGCGAACTCACCTGCATGGTTTTCGGTGGTCTCTCGCCGGCATTCACCAAGTGGGTGGGCTCCAAGCGCAAGGCCTTCCAGGTGGCTGCCATCATCTGCCTCGTCTTCTCGGTGGGCTTCTTCTTCATCCCCATGAATCCTGCCTATATCTGGGTCATGGTGGCCGTCGTCATTCTCACCTCCATTGGCATCGGTCTCTATTCGCCGCTGCTCTGGTCGATGTATGCCGATGTGGCCGACTATGCTACAGAGAAGAACGGCACGTCTTCCACTGGTCTCATCTTCTCTTCCGGCACCATGGCACAGAAGTTCGGCACGGCCATCTCGGGTTCGCTCGTGGCACTGTTCCTCGGACTCGCCGGCGCAAGCATGATAACCGACGACATGGGCAACACCAGTGTCGACCCGGCTTCCATCACCGACTCCGTGCTCAGCATGGTGTGGAGCCTCTTCTCTGTCATCCCTGCCGTGATAGCAGCACTCATCATTGTGCTTACATGGCTCTATCCCATTAAGAAATGATACAAGACGAAGTCAATGTCATGAAAAAGGAAATGCAGGATGTGTTGGAAAACAACATCCTGCGTTTCTGGCTTGATAAGATGGTCGACACGGAAAACCGTGGCTTCTACGGACAGATGACGGGCACCGGCCACTTGATGAAAGATGCCGACAAAGGGGGCATACTCTCTGCTCGCATCTTATGGGCCTTCTCTGCCGCCTACAGGGTGCTGCGCAAACCGGAATACTTGATGGCGGCCACGCGCATGAAGGATTATATACTCGAACATTTCTACGACAAGCAGTATGGCGGCACCTATTGGTCGGTCGATTTCCTTGGCCGGCCGAACGACACCAAAAAACAGTTCTATGCCATAGGCTTCATGATTTACGGCCTGAGCGAATACGTGCGCGCGACTGGTGACAACGAGGCGCTGCAATATGCCATCCGTCTCTTCGAATGTATCGAAACCCACTCGCTCGACAGGGTGCACAACGGCTACATCGAGGCGTGTACACGCAACTGGGGGGTGATTGAGGATATGCGGCTTTCTGAACTCGATGCCAACTATCCTAAGTCGCAGAATACGCATCTGCACATCATAGAGCCTTATACCAACCTGTTCCGTGTGTGGAAGGACGCCGCCTTGGAGAAAGCGTTGCGCAACCTTATATACATCTTCACCGACAAGATTCTCAATCCCGAGACCTTCCATCTGGACCTCTTCTTTGAAAACGACTGGACAAGGGGCGCAGGACACTTGGAGAGCTACGGACACGACATAGAGTGTGCATGGCTGTTGCATGAGGCGGCATTGGTGCTCGGCGACGACGAGGTGCTCGCAAAGGTGGAACCCATTGTGATACGGGTGGCAAAGGCTTCTGAAAAGGGACTCAACCCCGATGGCTCCATGATACACGAGGCCAATCTCGACACGGGACATGTCGACGACGACCTTCACTGGTGGGTGCAAGCCGAAACGGTAGTGGGATTCGCCGATATCTACCAGTATTTCGGCGATGCCGAGGCGTGGCAAAAGGCTCTCCGCTGCTGGCAGTATATCAAGAACCAACTCATCGACTGGCAGAATGGCGAATGGTATTGGAGCCGCCACCGTGACGGCACCTTGAACACCCGTGACGACAAAGCCGGCTTCTGGAAATGCCCCTACCACAACTCCCGCATGTGCCTTGAGCTGATAGAGCGTAATTTCACCGCCGTTTTATCGACCACCGCCGCCATCTCTCCTCAAAACCTTAACAATTAATAAATTATTGCCCGAAGGCTTGGTTTCTACATTTTATTTTGTACTTTTGCAAACAAATTGTGACGAATCATTATTTTTTATTAATCCAATAAGAAAAGTTAAGTATGAAAAAAATGAAGTTTCTGACACTCTTCTTGAGTGCAATGCTTGTTCTCGGATGCAGCACAAGTGCTGGTAATGGTACGCTCTTAGGTGCTGGTGGTGGTGCTGGTCTCGGTGCCCTTATCGGACAGATGATAGGTCACAACACCAAGAGCACTGTGATTGGTGCTGCTGTAGGTACTGCCGTAGGTGCTGGTGCTGGTGCACTCATTGGCAAGCACATGGACAAGGTGAAGGCTAAGGCTGCTGCCGTAGAGAATGCCAAGATCGAGGAAATTACCGATGCCAACGGCCTCTCTGCTGTGAAAGTTTCTTTCGACGGTGGTATCCTCTTCGCAACCAACAAGTCCGACCTCAACAACAATTCCAAAAACGCACTTCTCAAGTTCGCCAACGTGCTGAAGACTGAGCCTCAGACTTTGGTCGACATCCAAGGCCATACCGACAATACAGGTAACGACCAGATCAACCAGCCGTTGTCTGAGAAAAGAGCACAGTCGGTGGCCAACTACCTCGTGTCGAACGGTGTGCCTTCAAGCCAGTTTGTGAATGTGTCGGGATTCGGTTCTTCTATGCCCGTCGCCGACAACTCTACCGCTGCCGGACGTCAGCAGAACCGCCGCGTGGATGTGTACATCTATGCAAGCCAGGCTATGATCGATGCTGCCAACGCTGGTACGCTGCAGTAATTTAATGCTTAATATTATTAGGTTTATATAGGGGCGGATTCACGAATCCGTCCCTTTTTAAAGTTGTGTTCTATTCAGTATGATTGTCATCAGATTCTTTCTGCGGTTCCTGAAATGGGTGGTCATTCTCTTCTTCTCTACATCCATCCTTGCGGTCATCGCTTATCGCTTCCTGCCCGTCTACATCACACCGCTCATGATAATAAGGTGTTGTCAGCAAATAGCCGACGGCGATGCGCCCACACTGCATCATTCATGGAAACCGCTTGATGAAATCTCACCCCATTTGCCGGTGGCGGTCATGGCAAGAGAAGACCAGCGCTTTTTGCTGCATCATGGTTTTGACACAGAGTCTATTCAAAAGGCCATCGAATACAATAAGACCCATTCGCATCGCCGTGGCGCAAGCACCATTTCGCAGCAGACAGCCAAAAATGTGTTCCTTTGGCCCAATTCCAACTTCGTGAGAAAGGGCTTCGAAGCTTATTTTACCGTACTCATGGAACTGTTCTGGAGTAAACACCGCATCATGGAGGTCTATCTCAACTCAATTGAAATGGGACCGGGCATCTACGGTGCTCAGGCGGTGGCAGAACAGCATTTCAATACCAATGCCGAGGACTTGTCGCGCAACGATTGCGCCCTGATTGCCGCCACACTCACCAATCCCCTGCATTACAGTTCCAAGGATCCCAGTCCGTATGTACGGAAAATACAGGGTATCTTGTTGAGGGAAATGCGCTATATCCCATCTTTCCCCAAAGAGGGGGAATCCTACGATCCCAACACCGTCTCTGGTGGCGTTTACAAAAACAAATAACCTACCCAACTACAGCACAATGCCATTTTCCTTCCTTGAACAGTTGAACGACAGTCAACGCGTCGCCGTCGAGTACATCGACGGCGCATCTCTTGTCATCGCAGGCGCAGGTTCTGGTAAGACAAGGGTGCTCACCTTTAAAATCGCCTATCTCCTCCAGATGGGATACAACCCCTGGAACATACTGGCGCTCACCTTCACCAACAAGGCGGCGAAGGAGATGAAGCAACGCATAGAGGGCTTGCTCGGCGCAGAGGCGGCTAAAGGGCTTTACATGGGCACCTTCCACAGCGTCTTTGCAAGAATACTGCGTATGGAATGTCATCACCTCGGCTTCTCAAACAACTTCACCATATACGACGAGGCCGACTCCCGCTCACTGCTCAAGATGATTATCAAGGAAATGGCGCTCGACGACAAGACCTACAAGCCTGCCACGGTGCAGAATGTCATCTCGCTCGCCAAAAACCACCTTATCTCTGCCGAGATGTATGCGCAAGACAGGGAGGCGCTCCTGCGTGACAAAGAGTCCAAATTGGGGGCGATTCACCAGATTTATTCGGCCTATTCTGCACGCTGTCAACAGGCCAATGCCATGGATTTCGACGATTTGCTCCTCTACACTTATATCCTCTTCAGAGACCATGAGGAGGTGAGGGCGAAATATGCCGCACGTTTCAGCTTCGTCCTTGTCGATGAGTACCAGGACACGAATGTGGCGCAGCAGCGCATTGTCTACCAATTGGCGGGGGAGCACAACCATGTGTGCGTGGTGGGCGACGACGCGCAGAGCATCTATGCTTTCAGAGGTGCCAACATCGACAACATCCTCGACTTCCAAAACCAATACAAGGATGCCAAGCTCTTCAAGCTGGAACGCAACTATCGTTCCACACAGCGCATCGTGAAGGCTGCCAACAGCCTCATCAGCCATAACAAATGGCAGATACAGAAGGATGTCTACAGCGACAACGACGAGGGCGACCGCCTCATCTATTGCCCGGTGGCGACCGATAAGGTGGAGGCAATTTCCGTGTGCCGCACCATCAAGCAGCTGATGAAGGACGAAAGAGCCGCTTACAGCGATTTTGCCATCCTCTACAGGACCAATGTGCAGAGCAAGACCTTCGAAGACCAGATGCTCAAAGAGAATATTCCCTACAGGGTGTTTGGCGGACTGAGCTACTATCAGCGTAAAGAGGTGAAGGATATCATCGCCTATTTCAGGTTGGTGGCAAATCCCGACGACGAGGAGGCGCTCCGCCGCATCATCAACTATCCCACAAGGGGCATCGGTGCCACTACTATCAACAAAATCAGTGAGACGGCATCACAGTGTCGGGTCAGCCTGTGGAGCGTCGTGGCGGATCCCGCACGCTATCAGCTCAAGGTGAACAAAGGTACGCTGACCAAGTTGGAGGCGTTCCATACCTTGATAGAGGGCTTCATCGCACAGCGCACCTCTGTCGATGCCTACTCCTTGGGCAAGGACATCATTACGCAGTCGGGCATTGCAAAAGAATTGGCTTCCGACACGTCGCCTGAGGGACTGGCACGTAAGGAAAACCTTGATGCAATGCTCTCCAGCTTGATTGATTTTGTGGAATCGAGACGCGAAGAGGACAGGAGAGATGAAATCTTCCTGACGAACTATTTGCAGGAAGTGGCGCTCTATTCCGACCTCGACAGCGACGGCGGCGACAACGAGGAGAGAGTCAACCTCATGACCATCCACAGTTCCAAGGGCCTGGAGTTCCCTACGGTCTTCGTGGTGGGACTCGAGGAAAACATCTTCCCCAGTCAGCGCTCCGTCACATCGCCACGCGAGTTGGAAGAGGAACGGCGCCTGCTCTATGTAGCCATCACAAGGGCGGAACGGCACTGCTTCCTTTCCTGTGCGCAACAGCGTATGCGATATGGTCAGTCGGAGTTCAATCCGGCAAGCCGCTTCTTGTACGATATCGACCCCCGTCTGCTTCAGCTAAAGCGTGAGAGCTTCATGGATAGCGACTTATATTCAAAACTTTCTGCACGAAAGCAGAACGAGGGAGGCAGCAGGTCTGGTATATTCGGAAAAACCGGTTATGGGGAAGCGAAATTGTCTTCCCTGAAACCTACACCGTGGCAGTCTAAGCCCACGCCCACGCCGTCGCCGATGTCTTCCAAGCCTACTCCCACACCGTCGTCTACGCCTACCCAACCATCTCGTTTCGTCCGTATACCGCCGTCCACACCGGATGCTTCCGGCCCTTCGGCTGACATAAATGTAGGCGACAAAGTGCTCCATACACGTTTCGGCGAAGGCATTGTGTTGAAAGTGGAGGGCTCGGGAGAAAACACCAAAGCCACCGTCGCATTTGCCATGGCGGGCACAAAACAGCTATTGCTGAAATTCGCCCGACTGAAAGTAATACGCTGAGAGCTGCCCAAGGGCAGCTCTCATGCTTATAGCCAAGAACATTCAGCACACACCTTAGCCTGAATAATTCATACTGCGATTCTGTGACCGGCTTTTGGTGATTTGGGTGGTGATATTTTGTTTTCTTGATTGTTCGTTCTT
>CAJONT010000264.1 GCA_905235975.1 uncultured Prevotella sp. | reverse complement strand
CCAGTTTGTCGTTTTTGATGGTGAACACACCCTTGCCTCTGTTGGCAAACCACAGCTGTCCTTGGTCATCGTGTGTCATCCCGAAGAAATAATTCGACGACTGTTTTCCACCATCCAGTATGTAGTGGCGGAAATTGCCCAGCCGAGGTTGACTCTCAGTCCCACCTATTTCAGCCTGATAGATACCCTTTCCGAGGGTGACAATCCAAAGGGTGTTGCCATTCTCCCAGACGTTGATGACATATTGCAAGGGCTCGTCCGAAACTACATGCCGGATGGAATGGGTCTCATAAGAGTAGTAGTCAAGACCGTTTTCTGTGCAAATCCAGAAGAGAGGGCGTCTGCTTTCGGCAAAGGCATACACGATGTCGTCGCTCAGTCCGTCTTTGGCCCCCTGATACATTTTCCGCGGCATCTTGCGGGGCTCAATATTCTCATCAAACTGCGGGAGGGTGATGATGCCGCTCCCCTTGGTGGCTACCCATAGCGTGCCGTCTTTGTCCAAATGGAGGTCGCGCACAGGCTTCACATTGTCTATCCAGAGGTCATCGAAAGCCAGTGGGAAGAATGACACTACCGGTTCGCTGTACATCATTGCGCCCTGTCCGTCGGTTCCAATCCACACAATGTGTCTTTTAAGGTCTTTTATAATGTTCGTCACACCGGCTCTGACAGGGAGTTCACGGGAAGTGTATCTCCCGTTCTCCTGGCTAAGGCAGTACAAACCGTAGACCTTGAAGGCGATGAAAATGGTGCCATAGTAGTCTAATATCTGCGAGATGCTTCCTCCTCGGTTCATCTCCTCACGGATGGAGCACAAAGTGCGTTTCTCGCCATTGGTGAGGCTGTAGCTCTGTAGCATGCCATTGTCGTTGACTAAGAATTCGATGTCGCCGTCGTTAGAAGCGGCCAGGATGGGAGTGGAGTCCACTTGTACGGGTTTCCCGATGGCATATCCGTCCTTCTCCTTACGGATGGAGTAACGGAGTGTCTTGTCGGTCTTGAAGATGAAGAGATATTTGTCGGTGATGGCATAGTCGAGCACGTCCTTGGGGATTATGCCGTTGATGGGCTTTGACTTTATCTCTGTGGTGCTGGGATGTGAGAAGTGGAGCTGGTTGTCCGTCAGCAGGAATATGTCGCCGTCAGGATTGGTGTGGAGTTTCCTGAGACCTTGAAACTGTGGATAGAAGATGGTGTTCTTCCCGAAATCTATACAGCGCGTCAGACCGTGGTCGGTAAGAATCCAGTCGGTATTTTCGTATCCTACGGCCATCCCCACGATGATATTGCCTGACACGAAGTCACCGCCGCCGAGTCCCTGCATTTTCCATGCATGAACACCGTCGTAGGCATTGACACCGTCGCAAGTGCCAAAAGCCACCTTGCCGTCCTTGCGCAGTAAGACAGACAGCACAGCACTGTTCGTCAAGCCGTCGCGGGTTGTGATGTTCCTAAGGGTGTAAGCACTGGTGACCACGGTTGTGGCCAGAAGTGTGACAAGGGCGATGGCTCGGCAGGTCTTAATCGCCATATAGTTTACTTGATTTCTATCTTGGAGGTATATTTGATGTCTTCAGCAGATGTGCCTACGAAGAGCTTGTACTGGCCGGGGTCGCTGACCCACTGGCGAATGCTTACGTCGAAATACTTCAGGGCATCGGTGCTGAATGTCAGGTTTACGTCCTTTTGTTCGCCAGGCTTCAGCGATACTTTCTGGAAGGCTTTCAGCTCCTTGATGGGGCGCAGCACGGGACTGTAATCCTCCTTGCCCACATAGAGTTGTATCACCTCGGCTCCCTCGCGGGTGCCGGTGTTCTTGATGTGGACACTCACTTGGATTTTCCCATCCTTGTCGGGTTCCGACACACGCATCTGAGACAGTTCGAAGGTGGTGTAGCTCAAACCGAAACCGAAGGGATAGAGCGGTTTTGTGCCCTGTTTCTCATATCCGCGATAGCCTATGAACAGACCTTCGGTCCATTGTACGTGCTTGTTGCCCTGGTCGCTGTATGTGAGGAACGACGGGTTGTCTTCTGCCTTGCGTTCAAACGTCATGGGCAGTTTGCCGCTGGGGCTCACGCGTCCGAACAAAATATCGGCGAGAGCCTTGTTGCCCTCTTGGCCGGCATACCATGCCCAGATAAGCCCCTTCATCTTCGGCTCCCACTGCTGGCTCTCGATATTGCCTCCCGCATTGATGATGGCCACGGCAGGCACGCCGCTGTTGGCCACCGACTCCAACACGCTCTCACGGTCTTTGTTGAGGGCAAAGGTACGGTCGCCGCCTTCTGCCTCCAAGTTCTTGTCCAAGCCTTCGCACACCAACACGAGGTCGTAGTTGGCCAGTTGTTGGCGGATGCGCTCCCGTCCGTTGGGGTCTACACGGTTTATCTTGATGTCGACCGAGCACCCGCCGCCGCTTTGGAAGTATTCCACCTCGACGGGATATACCTTGCCTGCCTCCATGTTCATCTCCTGTGTGAAGAGGCGGGCTGTGCCGTCGTGCCAGTCGTCAACGAGTGTCTGTCCGTCAACCGTCATGCGATAGCCGTCGTCGCCGCTCACGCTGAAGATGTAGCGTCCGCTTTCCTTTACCTGTACCCACGTGTTGTAGCGGGCAGAGAAGGGATTCTCGGGGTTGATGGTTTTGATGGGGCGGGTTATCCAGGGAGAGTGGACGCTTTTCTCGATGCGTGTCACCACAGGTTTCCCCTCCAGGTGCTGGTTGGTATAATATGTGGCAGTGATGCCCTTCTTCTTCAGTTTGCTGTCGGCAAAGCAACAGAGGCTCACCACGTCGGGATTCTCTTCCAGATCCTGATAGTCAAGCTGTATGCCCTGTTCGTCGCATATCGCCTTTATACTCTCGTAGGCAGAGGTCTTGTGGAAGGGGGTCACGATGCTGCTGCCGCCGCCTGATACATAGTCCATGGCATTGTGGCCGGTGATGCAGATGCGTTTCACATTGTTGTTGACGGGCAGCACACCCTCGTTCTTCAGCAGTACGAATCCTTCCTTGGCTACATTGTAGGCGGTCTGTGCGCTCTCCTTGTTGTCGAGGGGGATGCTTGTGTCGGGTTGGTCATAGTCGTACAGGTTGAAATAGTAGCAGGTGCGCAGGATGTTGAGCACCTTCTCGTCGACCATGGCCTCCGTCAGTTCTCCGCTTTCAATCATCGGTTTCACCTTCTCTGCCGTCATGACCGAGCCGCCAGGCATCTCCAGGTCCACGCCATATTTCACGATGGGGCCGGTATGGTGGGCAGCTCCCCAGTCAGACATGGAAACGAAGGGGAAGTGCCACTCACTCCTTAGCACATCCTGCATCAGCCATTTGTTTTCCGAGGTCCATGTGCCCCAGATACGGTTGTAACTCGACATGAGGGAACCTACGTTGCCTTCCTGTACGGCAGCCTTGAAGGCAGGAAGGTAAATCTCCTGCAAGGTGCGTTCGTCGACATCGGAACTGACGTCGTAACGTCCCGTTTCAGGGTTGTTGGCGGCAAAGTGTTTCACACAGGCTATCACGCCGGGATTGGTCTGCACACCTTTGATATATCCTACGGCCATGGCCGATGTCAATACCGGGTCTTCGCCCATGTATTCGAAGTTTCGGGCATTGCGCGGTGAACGGTAGATGTTCACGCCAGGTCCGAGTATGATGTTCACACCGCGGGCTCTGCAGTCACGTCCGAGCGCATAACCATAGTCGTATGCCAGTTGGGGGTTCCATGTGGCAGCGAGCATCACACTGGCAGGAAAGGCAGTGCTCTTCGACTCTCTTACCCCGATGGGGCCGTCGTACATGTGCACTCTTTTCAACCCAAGCCGTTCGATAGGCTGGATGTCGAATTCCTTACCGTCGATGAGCTGCAGTTTCTCATCAAGTGTCATTTTAGACAACGTTTCTTTAGCTTTGAGATTTGCTTCTTCAAGTTTTGTCTGGGCTGATAATGTGATGCTTGTGCTTAACAAACAAACGAATAAAAGGACTTGTTTCATCATAGGTAAATTTTTTTGCAAAGATAATAAAATAATCGGATATTATAGTAGGAATAAAGACAGAAATTACGATTAAAAATCGTAGGGACGTCACATGGTG
>CAJONT010000263.1 GCA_905235975.1 uncultured Prevotella sp. | reverse complement strand
CGGTCCCACCTTGTAGCAGTCGAGTCCCGTGCCATGGTCGAAATGGTAAGTGGTAGCCACCTCCATCTGGAAGGCCTCCTCGTTTTTGCCATTCTTTTTCAGTTCCTCTATCTTTTTATGGTTGGATAGTTCCGTCACATATCGCTGTTCCACTTCCAACTGAGGTGTGTTCTTCACCCACACGTCGATACCGAAAGCTCTTTCGCCCGACTTCTGCAGCGCGGGGCCGTAGAGTCTGTATGCAGTGCGGTCGTTCTCCCACGCGATGTCGTCGACCCTTTCGGGATACTGTTTTCCCGTGACGATGGTTTTCATAGGTTGCGGAGTGCCCTCAGATACGGTGAACACCGCTTTTCCCAAGGGTCTCACACTGGCGTCGATGAGCAGTTTGCCGTCGTAGGAGATTTGGTAAGGCACCTCCTGTTTCAGGGCATTCTTCACCACGAGCGAAGCCCCCTCTTTGATGCCCGCCACCTTTCGGATCTGAGCCAGATCCACCTCCACCACTTCCTGTCGTTGGCAGCGGTCGCTGTTGTTGACGGTTATTTTGGCCTCCCCGGCCACCATGCGCCCCGGCATCAGAGCCGCCGTGAGCATTGCGGCAATCAAGTTTAGTTTTTTCATATTCATTTGGTTAGTTTGTCGATAAAGAATTGCGTAGCTTGTCGTAGTAGATGTGTGCGTGTGTTGCCCCCTCTGATACCGTGGTTGCGGTTGGTGTAGAGCACCTCGAAGAAATCCTTGTCGGCCTGGACGAGAGCCTCGGCATACTCATAGGAGTTCTGAGGGTGCACGTTGTCGTCGGCCACGCCGTGGCATATCAGGAGGTGTCCATGCAGTTTTGCCGCCCTTGCGATGGGATTGTCGTCATATCCGTCGGGGTTTTCCTGCGGTGTGCGCATGTAGCGTTCCGTATAGACCGAGTCGTAGAATTTCCAGTTGGTGGGCGGTGCGATGGCCACCCCCGCCTTGAACACCGGTCGGCCCTCGCTGAGGCTCATGAGGGTGCAGAAGCCGCCGTAGCTCCATCCCCAGATACCGATGTTGTCGCCGTCGACATAGGGCAGCGAAGCGAGGTAAAGCGCCGTCTCCACCTGGTCTTTTGCTTCGTAGTATCCCAATTTCAGGTAGGTGCACTTTTCAAATTCGGCCCCTCTGCCCCCTGTTCCCCTTCCGTCGACACAAGCCACGATGAAGCCCTGCTGTGTGAGGTATTGGTCGAAGAGTCCCCCCCTTGCTATTGAGCCGAGGTGCCATGCGTTGACCACCTGCTGGTTCCCCGGTCCGCTGTATTGGTGCATGATGACGGGGTATTTCTTGTTTTCGTCGAAATCGACGGGTTTCACCATCCATCCGTTGAGCGTCATCCCCTCGGATGTGGTAAAGGAGAAGCTTTCAATCTTGGGCAGGTTGTATTCCTTTATCATGTCGGCCACCTCGTGGTTGTCTTCCATCACCTGTATACATTTGCCCTTCTGGTTGCGGAGGGCATAGACGGTGGGCGTGTTCATGTCGCTCCAGGAATGGACGAAGTATTTGAATCCGTCGGAGAAGACCGCATCGTTCCATCCCTTCTGCGGTGTGAGGCATTGCGTATTCCCCTTGAGGTCGGTGACATAAATCTCCCTTTCCAAGGGCGAGTTTCCGGCGGCCTGGTAGTAGAGTTTTTCCGTCTTGGCATCGAATCCATAGATGGAAGACACGCCGTACAAGACATCGGTGAGCTTGCTCAACAGCTGCCCCTCGCGGTTGTAGAGATACACCTGCAGGAAGCCTTCGCGGTCGCTGGGTACGAGGATGTGTTTCTGTGTGAAGAGGATGCCCTCCATCGACTCCTCCTTTACATAACGCGGTACGGTCTCGGTGAGGAGCAGTTGGCATTTTCCGTCGACGGTGTTGGCCTTGTATACCATGAGCGAGTCTTGGTGGCGGTTCATGGTATAGAAAGCCACTTCGCTTGCGCCCGGCAGTGTGAGCACGCGAGGAATGTAGCCTTCGTTGGGCAATGGCAGTTGAATCTGCTGTGTGGTCTGTGTGTCGATGTTGTAGCACCATGCCGACACAGAGGCGTTGGTTTGTCCAGCCTTCGGGTATTTATAGGCATATTTCCCCGGGTAGTCGGCATATTCCGTTTTTTCCGGCTTCAGTCCTTTGAAGAGTTGGAGTTCGTAGGTTTTCACGTCACGCTCATCGTATTTTATCCAGCAGATGCAGTTGCCTGTTTCGTTGAATGCCATGGCGGTATTGAATCCGAATTCCTCCTCGTTGACCCAGTCGGGAATGCCGTTGATGATTTCGTTTTTCTTGCCATCGTGCGTGACCTGTGTGACCTTCATGTCTTTTGTGTCGACCACGAAGATATTGTTGTCGCGAACGAAGGCGAGGTGTGCACCGTCGGCCGTTGCGATGCACGACTGCTGTTGTCCGATGTCGTCCACCTGTCGCAATGTGGCGGTGGGGATGTCATAGACATAATAATCGGCGGTGAACGACCTTCTGTAGATATAGTTGGAGTTGGCATACAAAAGGATGCGCTTTCCGTCGGCACTCATCTCGAAGTCGTCGATTTCTTCTATCTCAGCCCCAGCCACTTCGTCGGCATTGAAGAGGCATGCCTGCAGTTTTCCGGTGCGGTAGGAGTATTTTTCTATTCGCGTGCATTCGGCATTCAGCCGGGCGTACGACTCCCCTCCTGCGAGCGGTTTGACCGATGCGGGTCGTTTCAGGGAGAAGTCCCCTTTATTGATATTGTCGATGGTCAGTTTTTCCTGTGCCGGTGCACTGGCGCACAGCATCATCAGGGCCAAAAGTGTCAAAATCGTTTGCTTCATCGGATATTTAAAGGTACTATAGAATTCAGATTATTGGCACAAAGGTAAGACAAATGATTTGCATTTCAAAATAAAAGCGGTAACAAAAGCGGTAACAACTGCGAAAAACGTCATAAATCCACGATTTATGCAGGAAGCTGAGCAGAGGGTTGAATCACTGTACACAGTTTGAGGACATCGGCATCGAAGGTATCCTTGCGGATGGCCTTGTTCTTGGTGACGGAGCGGCAGTTGTATATCGTTTGTGGCGAAAGGAAGAGCAAGCCCGCGATGTCGGCCGTGTTCTTCACACCCAGTCGGATAAGCGCAAAGGTGCGCAGTTCGGTGGTAAGGTTATGTGCCGACTTCACTTTGATGCGCTCATCTTCCACGAGCAGGGCATTGAATTCATCGACAAAGGTGGGATAGAGTTCGAGGAAAGCCTTGTCGAAGCGGTTGAGGAAGGTGGCAGCGTCTTCCTCTGAGATACGGGTCGACGAGATGGTCTGCAGCAGTTCCTGCGCCTGATTGGCTTTGATTTTCCTTTTCACGAGCGTTTGGTACTTTCCGAGTTTGTCGATGTACCTGGCACAGAGGTCGATGTAAATGGAAGCGAGTCGTTCTCTGTGCACGTTGGTATCGACGAGTTTTTTGTTCAGCTGTTGCAGTTGTTTGTTCAGTTCCACCTGTTGCAAGTTGCTTTCGGCCAGTTGGCTGTTGAGATTGGCCAGTTGGCTGTTGCTGTCGGAGAGTGCTTTTCTTCTGGCCGACAGTTTTCTGTTTTGTTTGAAGTTGAAATACATCGTAAAGAGCAGCCCGATGAGCAGCAGAGAGATAAAGGCCACCGACCATTTGAGGTTACGGTTATGTTGTTTGACGGTGCGCTGATAGGTAGACATAATATTGGGCAGGAACTTTGATATCTCAATCATTCTCAGTTTGTTGTTATAGAACATGGCATCCTCCATTGACAGGTTGATGTATCGCACCGCCCTTTCCATCTGTCCTTCGCCCTGTTGGAAGAGGAAAACAGCGAGGTTCTGCAAGGCCAGGTTTTCCATGGTACATCCCTTGAGATCGCTGAGTGCAGCCTTGATGAGATATTCCTCATATTTATCGTTGTCCCCATCCATCATGTAGTTACCAGCGAGGGCAAATGAAGCCATGGCATAGATTCTCGACTCCTCCGGGGTTGTGTTGAGTACGTTGAGGTAAAACGTCCTTGCCTCTCTGCTATCGTGGTCGACATACACCCTCTGTTCACCGAGGAAGAACTGTATGAGGGGGTCGGTCTTATCGGCATATTTCATGGCCAAGTCGAGGTTATGGCTGGCTTTCTGCCTGTAGGCAGGTGTAAAATCCTGGTCACTGCAATAATCACTCCAATAGGAGTAAGCCAGGAAATAGGAGTAATAGTACTTGAACAAGAGTTCTGGTTCAATGGACGCATAGGAGATGCTGTCGAGAGTGTTCACCGCTTCGCTGTATAGTCCTCCGATGGCAAATATTTCGGCCAGATGTATGCGGAAGAGGTTTTCGTAGTGCACGTTGTGCAGCTGCTTGGCCCATTTGAGCCCTTTTTTGGCATAGACCATTGCCGAGTCGAACTTGAAGACATAGTATTCGTTGTAGAGTTCATCCAAGCCGTTGAGGAAGACGACACCCTCTTTTTCGTTCTTCAGTTTCTTTTTCAGGAATTCAATTCCGTCTTCCTTTGCTTGTATCATCTCAGGTCTTTTCTCGATTACAGAGTCGAGCATGGCGAGCATGGCCGAATTGTCGGCAAAAGCCGTTGCGGCAAGCAGCCAAAACAGTGAAAATAGAGATAATCTGCCCATATTAAACCACAATTAATCCAATACAAGGCAAAGATAAGGAAAATTTAAATAATTTCAAAATTTACTACGCATAAAATTACATATAATGTATTATGATTGATTATCAATTAGATACGAGGAACGAGAAATTATCAATCTTTACTATGGAATTACCATTGAAACGCATGGATGGGGAAACATTATACTTTTGCATTGTTGGACAACCCAAATGCAATAACAATATTAACCTATTAAGCAATGACAGAAATGAAACGACCTCTAAACAAGCGTTTACAGCTATGTCTACTGACCATGCTGTTACCATTGACGCTCCTTGCGCAGCAAATAAAAGTACAAGGAGTGGTGAAAGACCAATCTGGCGAGACCGTGATTGGCGCTACTGTGATGGAGAAGGGGACGAGCAACGGCACTGTGACCGACATAGACGGCAACTTTGTGCTGAGCGTGCCCTCCACTGCCACCCTGTCGGTTACCTACATCGGCTTTGCCGCCCAAGACGTGGCAGTAGCCGGCCGCCAAGCCCTGACCATCGTCTTACACGACGACAGTCAGCTTCTGAACGAAGTGGTGGTAGTAGGTTACGGTACGATGCGCAAGAGCGACCTTACCGGCGCCGTCGGTTCTCTTGCCGCCAAAGACATGGAGAACAGTCCCGTATCGAACATCGGTCAGGCCATCCAAGGCAAGATAGCCGGTTTGCAAGTGGTGGATGCCGGTAAACCCGGCGACAATGTATCCATCAAGATACGCGGTCTTGGTTCAATCAACAACTGCGACCCCCTTGTGGTGATAGACGGAGTGCCCACCGACCTTGGCTTGAACAGTCTGAACATGGCCGACGTGGAGCGTCTTGACGTACTTAAAGACGCCTCTGCCACCGCCATCTACGGTTCGCGCGGTGCCAACGGTGTGGTGATGATTACCACGAAGAAGGGCAAGAGCGGCAAGGGCACCCTCTCCTTCGCCGGCAACCTCTCCATCCAGAATGCCACGAAGACCCCCGACCTGCTGAATGCCAGTGAGTATGCCGCGCTGAACAACGACATGATGTCGAATGCCGGCTACATGATGAACCCCGACTGGTCGGATCCGAGCTCACTTGGTGCCGGTACCGACTGGATAGACGAGCTTCTGCGCACCGGTTACATGCAGAACTACACGCTGAGTTACGCCGGCGGTTCGGATAAATCGCACTACTACATCTCCGGCGGTTTGCTCGAGCAGAGCGGTATCGTGGAGAGCGTGAAATACCGCCGTGTCACCTTCCAGGCCAACAGCGACGCCCAGGTACTCGACTGGCTGAAGTTCACGAACAACATCACCGTGAGTGCCGACAAGAAATCACAGGGCAGCTACAACCTTGGCGACACCTACCGTGCCCTCCCCATCTATCCAGTGAAAGACGCGCAGGGCGAGTGGAGCGGTCCCGAGGGCAATGCCCTGTGGTACGGCAGCATCAGGAACCCCATCGGTCCCACGAAGACCAACCGGCAGAAGACCAACGGCTACAACCTATTGGGCAACCTGACCGCCGAGGTGACGTTTACGAAGTGGCTGAAATTCAAGAGCACGGCAGGTGTGGATGCCAAATTCTGGTATGCCGACAGCTACACCCCGCGTTATGCCTGGAAGCCCATCGCCGTGGAGGAGAGTTCCCGCTACAAGAGCGACAACAAGTCGTTCACCTATCTCTGGGACAACTACTTCCTCTTCGATTACACCTTCGACAAGAAGCACCATGTAGGCCTCATGGCCGGTACCTCGGCACAGTGGAACAAATTCGACTATCTGAATGCCCAGAAGAACATTTTCGCCTTTGAGAACGTGCATGAGATGGACAACGGCCAGGAGATGTATGCCATCGGCGGCAACGAGACCGAGTGGGCCCTCTTCAGCTACATGGCCCGTGCCACCTACGACTATGAGAACAAGTACCTTCTCACCGCGACGATACGCCGCGACGGCAGCAGCCGTTTCGGTCGCAGCAAGCGCTGGGGCACCTTCCCCTCGGTATCAGCCGCCTGGCGTGTCTCCGAGGAGCCCTGGTTCAAGAAGAGCGACCTGCTGAGCGACCTTAAGATCCGCATCGGCTACGGTGTGACCGGTAGTCAGGCCAGTGTGGGCAACTACAGCTATCTTGCCTCCTACAACACGAGCGTCTATCCCTTTGGCTACGCCGGCAACGAGCAAGCCGCCCTTGTGTCGGCCTCGCTTGCCAATCCCAACATCCATTGGGAAGAAGTGGCACAGAGCAACATCGGTTTCGACGCCACCCTACTCCACAACCGCGCCCTTCTCTCTGTGGATGCCTACATCAAGCACACGAACGACATGCTTGTGAAAGCCAGCATTCCCATCACCTCCGGTTTTGAGGACACCAGCACCACCTACACCAATGCCGGCAAGGTGCGCAACACCGGTGTGGAAGTGACCCTTCACACTGTGAACCTGAACGGCGAACTGGGTTGGGAGAGCGACCTGTCGTACACCTACAACAAGAACAAGATAAAAGACCTGAACAGCGACGTGCCCTACTACATCAACCAGATAAACAACTCGTACGTGACGATGCTTCAGAAAGACTATCCCATCAACGTGTTCTACGGCTATGTGACCGACGGCATATTCCAAAACTCCGCCGAGGTAGAGACCCACGCCATACAGCCCGGCGCCGCCCCCGGCGACATCCGCTTCAAGGACCTGAACAACGACGGTGTGGTAAACGACGACGACCGCACGGTGATAGGCAATCCCAACCCCACGCATCTCTTCTCACTTGGCAACAACCTGAGCTACAAAGGCTTTGAGCTGAGCATCTACCTGCAGGGCGTGGCCGGCAACAAGATATACAATGCCAACAACATCGACCTCACCGGCATGTCGGCCGCCTACAACCAGTCGCGCGACGTCCTCGACCGTTGGACCGGCGAAGGCACGAGCCATTCAATGCCCCGTGCCGTCTTCGGCGACCCCAACCAGAACAACCGTGTGAGCGACCGCTTTGTGGAGAACGGTTCCTACCTCCGCATCAAGACGCTCTCGCTGTCGTACAACTTCCCCCAGGAGTGGCTCAAAGCCCTCACCATTGAGCATGCCCGTCTCACCCTCTCCTGCGAGAATGTGGCCACGCTTACCGGCTATTCCGGTTTCGACCCCGAAGTGGGCATCAACGGCATCGACCTGTCCACCTTCCCCATCTCGAGAACATTCAACTTAGGCATCAACTTCAACTTCTAAAACTCCGAAAATTATGAAAAAGCTATATATGATACTGTTGTCGGCACTGACACTTGTATCTTGCAGCGACGATTTCCTGGACAGAGAGCCCAAGAACACCGTTGACCCAGAGACCAGCGTGACCGACGATGTGGCCGTGGCCATGGCCAACGCCTGCTACCGCACCCTTCAGTCGTCGAACATGTACAACCAGCGCATTTGGACCCTCGACATCGTGGCAGGCAACAGCGAAGTGGGTGCCGGCGGCGGCACCGACGGTATAGAGACCATCCAGGCCGCCAATTTCATCACACAGAGCGACAACGGCATGGCCCTCTACATGTGGCGTTCGCCCTGGGTGGGCATCGGCCAGTGCAACATTCTGATACATGCCCTTGAGGGTCAAGACCTTGAACCCGGCGGCATCAAGGAGCGCACCCTTGGCGAGGCCTACTTCCTCCGTGCCCACTACTACTATGTCCTTGTGCGCCTTTACGGCGGTGTGCCCCTGCGTCTGGAGCCCCACAACCCCGGCGAGTCGACCGACATAGCCCGTGCCACTGCCGAGGAGAACTACGCGCAGATTATGTCCGACTGCCAGAAAGCCATTGACATACTGCCTGCGAAGCGCGACTACGACAGCGACAATGTGGGCCGTGCCAGCAAGGATGCCGCCCTTACGATGATGGCCGACATTCTGCTCACCTTAGCCCCGAGCCATCCCGACTACTACGCCCGCGTGTCGACCCTCTGCGACCAGGTGACCGCCTTGGGCTACAATCTTGACGAGTGCCCCTACGAAAGCAACTTCGACGCCCTTGTGAACAACGGTCCCGAGTCGATTTTCGAGGTACAGTATTCCGGCAACACCGAATACGACTTCTGGGGCAACAATCCTCAGTCGAGCTGGCTGAGCACCTTCATGGGTCCCCGCAACAGCGATTTCGTGGCCGGCAGCTATGGTTGGAACCAGCCCACCCAGGAGTTTATGGACCAGTATGAGGAAGGCGACCGCCGCAAAGACCTCACCGTGCTCTATGAAGGCTGTCCCGACTTTGACGGCAAGGTCTACAAGAGCAGTTATTCATACACAGGCTACAACGTGCGCAAGTTCCTCGTGCCGAAGTCTATCTCACCCGAATACAACACCTGTCCCCAGAACTTCGTGGTGTACCGTTACGCCGACGTGCTGCTGATGAAGGCCGAAGCCCTTAACGAGCAGGGTCAGACCTCCCAGGCAGTAGAGCCGCTGAACATCGTGCGCCGACGCGCCGGTCTTGCCAACGTGCCCGCCACGTCGCAGTCAGCCCTTCGCGAGCGCATCATCCATGAGCGTCGTATGGAGCTGGCCTTCGAGGGTCACCGCTGGTTCGACCTCATCCGTCTCCAGAACGGCGACTACGCCATCAACTTCCTCCATTCCATCGGCAAGAGCCGCGCCACCAAGGACCGTCTGCTGTTCCCCATCCCGCAGACCGAGTTGGACGCCAACAGTCTGATGACCCAAAATCCCGGTTACTAACATCCAAAAGCATCACGATTATGAAGAAGAACCTATACGGCCTGCTGGCCACACTAATGTGCTGTCTGCTCGTCACATCCTGTTCAGACAACGACTATATGGAGCTTGACAAAGGTCACGACACGCTCCAGCTCACAGCCAACCAAGCCGCCGACGTGCTCAACGAGGCCACGCACGGCAGTGAAGCCATCACCCTCCACTGGACCACCGGCACCAACTACGGCAGCGGTTCCCGCATCCGCTACACCCTTGAGTTATCGCCCGAGGGCAGCAACTTTGCCGATGCCTACCTTGCCGTGAACGACGAGACGCAGGTGTACACCTGGACAGCCAGTCATGAGAACCTGAACGCCCTTCTACTCGACAAGTTCGGCGGCCGAGCAGGTCAGCCCCTTACCCTTGAAGCCCGTGTGACCGCCACCGTGGCCGGCAGCAGCGAGGTGCAGACCTCCACCACCACCTTCACCGCCACCCCCTACACCCCTGTGAGCAGCACGCTCTACCTGATAGGCGATGCCACTCCCAACGGCTGGAGTGCCGACAATGCCACAGAGATGAAGCGTACCGACAACGGCCGTTTCACCTGGGAAGGCAACCTTCGCCGCGGTTCGTTCAAGTTCATCACCACCCTCGGAGAATTTGTCCCCTCCTACAACAAGGGCAGTGACGGCAAGCTTGTGCTTCGCACCAGTTTCGACGAGCCCGACGAGCAGTGGCAGATTACGGAAGACCACTATTACAAAGTGTCGGTGAACCTTCTGACCCTTGAAATGACCTATGAGCAAGCCGACGGTGAAGCTCCCCGTTTCGACAACCTCTACTTCGTAGGACAGCCCACCGGCTGGGGATTCGTGAAGATGGCGAAAGACCCGCTCGACCCATTCCTCTTCCGCTACGGCCGTTTCTTCGAGCAAGGCGGCGGCGGTGAGTTCAAGTTCGGCACCTCGGAAGGCGCCTGGGAGAACATGCTGAAGGCCACTCAGCCCAACGCCCCCTATACCGACACCAGCATGGAGTTCATCGCCGGCTACGACCCCGACTTCAAGTGGTTCCTTGAAGACGGTGAGACGAACAAGGCCTACAAGATTTGTGTGGACATCCGTTCCGACAAGGAACGCATGATGATGCGCGAATTCGTGCCCTACGAGATGGCCTACCTTGTGGGCGACGCCACCCCGAACGGCTGGGACCTCGGCAACGCCACTGCCATGACGACCACCGAGAGCCCCTACGTCTTCACCTGGACCGGCCAGTTGTCGACAGGCGAGCTGAAATTCTCGTTCGACAAGCAATCCGACTGGAACGGAGCCTGGCTGATGAACAGCTACGGCAACGGCATCGAGCCCACGGGCAGTGTGGAACAAGGCCTGTTTATCAACAAGAGCGACGACTATCTGAAGAGCCAGTATCTCGACGTGAACATCGGCGACGTTGACAACAAGTGGCGCATCATGTCGGCAGGCACCTACACCATCACCCTGAACCAGTTGGAAGAAACCGTATCGATTGTGAAGCAATAAGATGGCCCGACCTTTCAAAATGCAATAAAAATGAGAACTCTCACGTTTATATTCACACTGCTCGCATGTTCACTTACGGCATGCTCTTCCGACAGCGAAGCGCCGAAAGAGCCGGGACAAGACCCCACGCCCGCAGCCGAAGTAATCAATCTGGCAGAAAATTTGGACTTGCACATCAGTACCGACAAGGCTCTGTACAAGCCCGGTGAAAGCATCCGTTTCAGCGCCGAGGGCACCGTGCCCTCCGGCGCGCGGATACGCTACCTCCACGGCAGCACGCAAGTGGCCGACGAGCCACTTTCCTCACCCACCTGGACATGGACTGCCCCCCAGGACGACTACACCGGCTACTTGGCCGAGGTGTACACTGCATCGGGCAATACGGAGACCATCCACGGCACTGTCGGCGTGGACGTGTCGAGCGACTGGTCACGGTTCCCCCGCTACGGTTTCGTGGCCAGCTACGACGGCAGCAAGACGCATGCCAAGATCACTGAGGAGATGGTGTTTCTGAACCGCTGCCACATCAACGGCATCCAGTTCTACGACTGGCACAACAAGCACCACTGGCCCCTTGGCGGCACGCGCACACAACTGTTAGAGCGCTACACCGACATTGCCAACCGCGAAGTGCTCACCAGCGTGGTGAAGGACTACATCAGCGTCCAGCACGGCTACGGCATGAAGACCATGTTCTACAACCTGTGCTATGGCATGCTCGACGATGCAGCGAAAGACGGTGTAGACGACAAATGGTGCCTCTACGCCAACACCAGCCGCAAGAAAGACATGATAAGTCTCCCCACCGGTTGGAAGAGCGACATCTACCTTGCCGACCCGTCGAACAAAGACTGGCAGCAGTATTTGGCCGACCGCAACGACGATGTATATGCCAACCTCGACTTCGACGGTTTCCACATCGACCAGTTGGGCAGCCGCGGTACGGTGTACGACTATTACGGGAGTCAGACCGACCTGCCCACCGGTTTTGCCTCGTTCATCAATGCCATGAAGGCCCGTCATCCCGAGAAGCGTCTGGCCATGAATGCCGTATCGGGCTATGGAGCGGAGAAGATTGGCCAGACCAAGCAGACCGACTTCATGTACACAGAGATGTGGGGAAGCGAGTCGAACTACAGCCACATCCGCGATGTGATACAGACCAACAGCCAGAGCAGCGGCGGCAAGAACAGCATCATCGCTGCCTACATGAACTACGGTAAGTCATCGTCGCGCGGCATGTTCAACACCCCCGGCGTGCTCCTTACCGATGCAGTGATCTTCGCCCTCGGCGGTGCACATCTTGAGCTTGGCGACGGCCACATGCTCTGCCACGAATACTTCCCCAACAGCAACCTGCAGATGAGCGAGGAGCTTCAGAAAGCCATTGTGACCTACTATGACTTCCTTGTGGCCTACCAGAACCTGCTGCGCGACGGCGGCACAGAGACGACCGCCACGGTGAGCACGAGCAAGAGCGGTGTAAGCATCACCAGTTGGCCGCCGAAGCTCCAGACCGTCACCACCTACTCGAAGAAGGTGGGCACCCGGCAAGTGGTGCATCTGCTGAACTTCCTTCAGGCCAACAGTCTGAGCTGGCGCGACGAAGACGGCAGCATGCCCGCCCCCCAAGTGCTCAAGGACCTCCCGCTGCGTGTGAAGGCCACCGGTGTGCAGCGCGTATGGGCTGCCACTCCCGACCGTTTAGGCGGAGCTCCCCAGCCGTTGTCCTTCAGCAAAGACGGCGACTCTATCCTCATCACCCTACCCTCTCTGAAATACTGGACGATGATAGTAATTGAATAAGATAGAACCCCAAACAAGAACAAGATGAAGACACGACGAATCATGATGTTTAGTGCGGCCCTTCTGACCGCTTTGACCGCCCTGTCGGCCGACGAGCTTCAGGTGTCCTCGCCCAACGGGCAGGTACAAATGACCTTCTGTCTTACCCCGCAAGGGGAGCCCACCTACGCCCTCACCTACAAAGGAAAGACGGTGATAAAGCCCTCCAAGTTGGGTTTGGAACTGAAATCCACCACCTACGAATCGTACTCTACCGAAGGGGGCACCCAGCCCACGACGACCAGTCAGGCCAACCTGCAGAGCGGTTTCACCCTTTCGGGCAGCGAGACGAGCAGTTTCGACGAGACCTGGGAACCCGTATGGGGCGAGACGAAGACCATCCGCAACCACTACAACGAGCTGTTTGTGACCTTGCATCAGGCCGCCCAGCATCGCGACCTTCAGCTCCGTTTCCGCGTGTACGACGAAGGGATGGGCCTGCGCTATGAGTTCCCCCTGAGTGCGAATCTGAACTATTTCGTAATCAAGGAAGAGCACACCCAGTTTGCCCTTGCCGGCGACCACACGGCATGGTGGATACCCGGCGACTACGACACCCAGGAATACGACTACATGGAGACCCGCCTGTCGGAGGTGCGCTCCCACATGTGCGGCGCCATCACCCCCAATGCCTCGCAGACCCCCTTCTCTGACACCGGTGTGCAGACCTCCCTTCAGATGAAGACCGACGACGGTTTGTACATCAACATCCATGAAGCCGCCCTTGTAGACTACTCGTGCATGCACCTGAACCTTGACGACGAGCACATGGTGCTGGAGTCATGGCTCACCCCCGACGCAAAAGGCGACAAGGGTTATCTCCAGGCGCCCTGCACCTCGCCCTGGCGCACGGTCATGGTGAGCGATGATGCCCGCGACATACTCTCCTCGAACCTCATCCTGAACCTGAACGAGCCCTGCAAGCTGGAAGACACCTCATGGATAAAGCCCGTGAAATATGTGGGCGTGTGGTGGGAAATGATCAACGGCAAGAGCCAGTGGTCGTACACCAACGACCTTCCCTCCGTACAGCTCGACCACTTAGACTATACGAAGACGAAGCCCCACGGTCAGCACGGAGCCAACAATGCCAACGTGCGGCGCTACATCGACTTTGCCGCCGCCCACGGTTTCGACCAGGTGCTGGTGGAAGGATGGAACATCGGCTGGGAAGACTGGTTCGGCAAGTCGAAGGACTATGTGTTCGACTTCCAGACCCCCTACCCCGACTTCGACCTTGCAGGTCTGAACGCCTATGCCCACTCGAAGGGTGTGCGCCTTCTGATGCACCATGAGACCTCTGCCTCTACGCGCAACTACGAACGTCACCTTGAAGCCGCCTATGCGCTCATGAACCAATACGGCTACAATTCGGTGAAGAGCGGCTACGTGGGCGACATCATCCCCCGCGGAGAATACCACTACGGGCAGTGGATGAACAACCACTACCTCTACTGCATCAAGGAGGCCGCCAAGCACCACATCATGGTGAACGCCCACGAGGCCGTGCGTCCCACCGGTCTGTGCCGCACCCGGCCCAACCTGATAGGCAACGAGGCAGCCCGCGGCACCGAGTATGAGGCCACGAGCGGCAGCAAGCCCTACCACACCACGATACTGCCGTTTACCCGTCTACAAGGCGGTCCGATGGACTACACGCCGGGCATCTTTGAGATGGACATGAACAAGATGAACCCGAACAACCCGAACCACGTGAACTCCACGCTTGCCCGTCAGCTTGCCCTGTATGTGACGATGTACAGTCCGCTTCAGATGGCCGCCGACCTTATAGAGAACTACGAGCAGCACATGGACGTCTTCCAGTTTATCAAGGACGTGGCAGTGGACTGGGACGACTCGAAATACCTTGAGGCAGAGCCAGGGCGCTATATTGTGGCCGCCCGCAAGGCAAAGGGAACGAACAACTGGTTCATGGGTTGTACGGCGAGTGAGCACGGTCACACTTCCACGGTGAAGCTCGACTTTCTGGACGACGGTAAGAAATACATCGCCACGGTGTATGCCGATGCGAAGGATGCCCACTACAAGACCCGTCCCCAGGCTTATATAATAAAACAAGGTGTAGTGACTTCTCGCAGTGCCCTCAAGCTGACAGCAGCCCCCGGCGGTGGCTACGCCGTGAGCTTCGTTGAGGCGACAAAAGATATGTTGAAGGGCATGAAAAAGCTACCTTCGGTATGTCAATAATAAGGTGTGTTCTATTAATTATGAAAAAATTCAAAAGCAGATTCCATCTGTTTCGTTTCGGTCGCTTTTTGCTTTTATTCGGTGCAAAGCGTCAAGTCTCATCAGTTGTGTAGCCCGCTACACGCCTTCTGAAACTT